>CAMLOC010000213.1 GCA_946481465.1 uncultured Shinella sp.
GGTCGTGTTGACGAACAGCCCCGCGCCCGTCGACACTTCCGGCAGGGCCGCCATGGCATGGGCGTGGACCTTCGGCCCGAACCGGTCGGCAAGCTCCTGCGCCCGTCCGAGCGTGCGGTTGACGACGTGGATTTCCGAAACGCCGCGGTCGCGCACCGCCTGGATGATCGCCCGGCTGGCGCCGCCCGCCCCGAGGATGACGGCGCGGTCCGTCCTGCTCCAGCCCGGTGCCGCGGCATCGAGATTGGCGAGGAAGCCGAAGCCATCCGTATTGGTCGCATGCAGCCGGCCCTCTTCCAGCCAGAGCGTGTTCGCAGCACCGAGTTCTTCGCTCAGCGCATCCGGCCGGTCGGCAAGCGCGAAGGCCGTCTCCTTGTGCGGGATGGTGACATTGCCGCCGACAAAGCCGGATTCACCGCTCTTCAATCTCGAAACGAAGCCGGCGAACTCTTCGGGGGCCACCTCCTGCCGCGTATAGGATCCCCGCAATCCAAGCGTTTCCAGCCAATGGCCATGGATCAGCGGCGAGCGCGAATGCTTGACCGGGTAGCCCGTCACGAAGGCGTGGCGAACGGATGTTTCACGTGAATCATGCATCGATGGCACCGAGATCGCGAAGTTTAGCCAGCAAGGGAAGAAGCGGCAGGCCGAGAATGGTGAAGTAGTCGCCGTCGATCCGCTCGAAGAGCTGCACCCCCTCGCCCTCGAGCTGATAGGCGCCGACGCTTGCCAGCACCCGCGTGCCGACCCGCGCCAGATGGCGATCGATGAAGGCATCCGACAAGGGACGCATCGTCAGATGCGCGATGGAAACGTGGCTCCACACTGTCTCGCCGTCCCGCACGAGGGCGACGCCGCAGTTCAGGGAATGGGTGCGGCCGGACATGGCCTGGAGATGGGCCTTGGCTTCCGCCATGTCGGCCGGCTTGTGGAACACCCGCCCGTCCAGGGAAAGCGTCTGGTCGGAACCGATGACGAGCGCGCCGGGACGGCGCCGCGCGACATCCAGCGCCTTTTCGATTGCCAGCGTCTCGGCAACCTGCTGCGGCGTCGGCTTGCGGGCGGCAAGCGCCACCTCGACCGCGCGCTCGTCGATGGCGGCTGCCTCGGTTTCAAAGGCGAGGCCGGCATTCTCCATCAGCATGCGGCGGAAGGGACTTTGCGAGGCAAGGATCAGCGGTGTCATGACTATCTCCGTTCGTGCCCCGGGTTAGCGAAGCTTCGGGCGAAGAGCAACGATGGCGGCGGCCGTTTCCTCGATCGAACGCCGGGTGACGTCGATGATCGGCCAGTTGTTGCGCGCGCAGATGGCGCGGGCATATTTCAGCTCCTCGGAAATCTGCGCCCGGTCTATATAGTCATCGCCGCGAAAATCCTGCGTCTGGCCGAGCACGCGGTTCTGCCGCACCTGGGCAATGCGGTCCGTCGTGGCGATCAGCCCGACGATCAGCGGCTTTGCGGCCGCCGACAGCCGCTCCGGCAGGGGCACGCCGAGCACGATCGGCACATTGGCGGTCTTGATGCCGCGATTGGCGAGATAGATGCTCGTCGGCGTCTTCGACGTGCGGCTGATGCCGACGAGGATGACGTCCGCCTCGTCGAGATCGGCCGGTAACTGCCCGTCGTCATGATCCATCGTGAAGTTCAGCGCGTCGATGCGCGCGAAATAATCCGCGTTCATCACATGCTGCGCGCCCACCCGCCGGCGCGAGGGGGCGCCGAGATAGGACTGGAAGAGGTCGATGACCGGTTCGAGCACGGAGACGCAGGGCACGCCCATCTCCCGGCAGCGCTGGTCGATGATCTGCGAAAGCTCCCGGTCGACGATCGTATAGAGCACGATGCCCGGCGCGCCGTCGATGGCGTCGAGCACCGGCATGAGCTGCTTGCGGTTGCGGATCAGCGGATAGACATGTTCCAGCGCCTGCGAAGACTGGAACTGCGCCGCTGCCGCCCGTCCCGCCGCGATCAGCGTCTCGCCGGTCGAGTCCGATATCAGGTGCAGATGGAAGTAGTTTTTGCTGCTTTCCACAATATCCTCCGCCCCCTGTTGATGAACCGGGAGAGCATGGAGCTAAGAACGGCAGGGGTCCGGAGGCAAGGGGATAACCGGCATTTTGTCCACAATCGGCGGGAGATCGCAAAGCGATTCACCGCGCATGTGGATAAGACTCATGACATGGCAAAGTGTCGCGTTTCTTCACAGGTCATCCACAGGAAGGCTCTTTGCCGGTCGCCAGGAATCGCCTTGATTCAAAAAGGCGATTCCGGTTTTCCGCAATCTACGCGAAAAATCTGCCGGCACATGGCGTCTTTTCCGGCCTGTCGGCGGCGGGACCAGATCCCTGTGGAGAGGATTTAATCCTTGATAGTCACCGACTCTAAGAAATAGAAACCTTTTCAAAGAGATTATTTCATGATTGGGAGAACCCCGCGGTGTCTGCGAAAAGCCGGAAGATCGTCGAAGTCCTGAACGGGAAAACGGTCTCCCCCCCTCCCCTCTGGCTGATGCGCCAGGCCGGACGTTACCTGCCGGAGTACCGGCAGACGCGTGCGGCGGCGGGAAGTTTCCTCGATCTCTGTTATTCGCCGGAACTGGCGACGGAAGTGACACTCCAGCCGATCCGCCGCTACGGCTTCGACGCGGCGATCCTGTTTTCCGATATTCTCGTCATTCCCGATGCCCTGAAGCGCAATGTCCGCTTCGAGGAGGGCCATGGGCCGCGCCTCGATCCGATCGACGCCGACGGCATCCTTGCCCTGAAGGGGAATGGGGTCGCAGAGCACCTCAAGCCGGTCATAGAGGCCGTCGGCCGCATCCGGGGTGTCCTGCCCGGGGAAACGGCGCTGCTCGGCTTCTGCGGCGCGCCCTGGACCGTCGCCACCTACATGATCGCCGGCCATGGAACGCCCGACCAGGCCCCTGCGCGCCTTTTCGCCTACCGGGAGCCGCGCGCCTTCTCGCACCTCCTCGATCTTCTCGCCGACCTTTCGGCCGATTATCTCGTCGCACAGATCGATGCCGGTGCCGATGCGGTGCAGATCTTCGATTCCTGGGCCGGCGTGCTCGGCGAGCGCGAATTTGCCGATTTTGCCGTCCGTCCGGTGCGCCGGATCATCGCCTCGGTGAAAGCCCGCCGCCCGCAGGCGAAGGTCATCGCCTTCGCCAAGGGCGCGGGCCTGCTATTGAAAACCTACCGGCAGCAGACCGGCGCCGATGCGATCGGCCTCGATTGGTCCGTGCCGCTCTCCTTTGCGGCCGAGCTGCAGAAGGAGGGTCCCGTTCAGGGCAATCTCGATCCGATGCGGGTCGTTGCCGGCGGCGCAGCACTCGACGACGGCATCGACGCCATCCTGCAGGCGCTCGGCAATGGACCGCTGATCTTCAATCTCGGCCACGGCATCACGCCGCAGGCCGATCCGGACACCGTCGCGCGGCTCGTGGCGCGCGTGCGCGGAGAGGCGCGGTGAGCGAGAAACAGGCGGGCGAGCGCGCCGGACGCCGCGCGCGGCTGCGCGCCGCGGTGGCGCTCGCCGTCTTCGCGCTGCTCGCCCTCCTTCTCGTCCTCCATCCGCCCGAGGACCTCTATCTCTGGATCAAGGCACTGCACATCATCGCCGTCATCTCCTGGATGGCGGGGCTGCTCTACCTGCCGCGGCTTTTCGTCTACCACACGGATGCCCCGCCCGGCTCGGCGGAGGCCGCGCTGTTCAAGGTCATGGAGCAGCGGCTCTTCCGGGTGATCATGCAGCCGGCGATGGGTCTTTCCTGGCTGCTCGGCCTCTATCTCGCCTGGTCCGTCTATGGGTTCCAGGGCGGCTGGTTGCACGCCAAGCTTCTTTTCGTGGTCCTCCTGTCGGGCGTGCACCAGTTCTACGGCCGCGCCGTGAAGGCCTTTGCGGAGGATCGCAACACCAGGACGGGCCGCCAATGGCGCATCTGGAACGAGGCGCCGGCGCTGCTGATGGTCCTCATCGTCATCCTGGTTGTCGTCAAGCCGTTCTGATCGGTGCGACAAAACGGATGAAATTCCGATGCCCCCTTGCGGGCCAGCGCCGGAACCGCTATTTTCCGCGCATCTCATCTTTCGTGGCATGTGTATTCGTTCAGTGAACTGCACCCGATCCCCCGCAGTTCGGCCTTGACCCGCACGCCTTTTCCCATCCCGATGACACGCAGCATGGACCATTCATGGCCGAAATGAAGCTACAAGACCTCAAGAACAAGACTCCGACCGACCTCCTTGCCTTTGCCGAATCGCTCGAGGTCGAGAACGCGAGCACGATGCGCAAGCAGGAACTGATGTTTGCGATCCTGAAAATGCTGGCCGCGCAGGACGTGGAAATCATCGGCGAGGGCGTCGTCGAAGTGCTGCAGGACGGTTTCGGCTTCCTGCGTTCGGCCAATGCGAACTACCTGCCGGGCCCCGACGACATCTACATCTCGCCCTCGCAGATCCGCCGCTTCTCGCTGAAGACCGGCGATACGGTGGAAGGCCCGATCCGCGGCCCGAAGGAAGGCGAGCGCTATTTCGCGCTGCTCAAGGTCAACACGATCAATTTCGACGACCCGGAAAAGATCCGCCACAAGGTCCATTTCGACAACCTGACGCCGCTCTACCCGAACGAGCGCTTCAAGATGGAGCTCGAGATCCCGACCTCGAAGGATCTCTCCCCGCGCGTCATCGATCTCGTCGCGCCGCTCGGCAAGGGCCAGCGCGGCCTCATCGTCGCCCCGCCGCGCACGGGTAAGACGGTTCTCCTGCAGAACATCGCCCATTCGATCACCGCCAACCATCCGGAATGTTATCTGATCGTTCTCCTCATCGACGAGCGTCCGGAAGAAGTGACGGACATGCAGCGTTCGGTGCGCGGCGAGGTCGTGTCCTCGACCTTCGACGAACCGGCGACGCGCCACGTCCAGGTCGCCGAAATGGTTATCGAGAAGGCCAAGCGTCTCGTCGAGCACGGCCGTGACGTCGTCATCCTGCTCGATTCGATCACCCGCCTCGGCCGCGCCTACAACACCGTCGTTCCGTCCTCGGGCAAGGTCCTGACCGGCGGTGTCGATGCGAACGCCCTGCAGCGTCCGAAGCGCTTCTTCGGCGCGGCGCGCAATATCGAGGAAGGCGGTTCCCTGACGATCATCGCGACGGCGCTGATCGATACCGGCAGCCGCATGGACGAAGTGATCTTTGAAGAGTTCAAGGGTACCGGCAACTCGGAAATCGTGCTGGACCGCAAGGTGGCGGACAAGCGCATCTTCCCGGCCATGGACATCCTCAAGTCCGGCACGCGCAAGGAAGACCTCCTCGTGCCGCGCCAGGACCTGCAGAAGATCTTTGTGCTGCGCCGCATCCTTGCCCCGATGGGCACGACGGATGCGATCGAGTTCCTCATCGACAAGCTGAAGCAGACGAAGAACAATGGCGACTTCTTCGATTCGATGAACACCTGAGCGGCACGCGCCGCCGAGCCGAACACCATGGTCCCGTCGCAAGGCGGGGCCATTTTCGTTTGAGACGAACGGAATCGATTCTTCTCCGAAACGGATTGATCGATTCGCACCCGGAATAACGAGGCCATGCGTTCCACGGATACGATCTTTGCCCTGTCGAGCGGCGGCCTGCCCTCCGGCGTGGCGGTGATAAGGCTGAGCGGGCCGGGCAGCGCGCAGGCGGTTCGCACGTTGTGCGGCGTTCAACCGGCGCCGCGCCGCGCTTCTCTCCAATCGATTCGAAATCGGAACGGTGAGACGCTCGACAAGGGTCTCATCCTGTTCTTCCCCGGGCCGAACTCGTTTACCGGAGAAGACTGTGCCGAATTTCAGATCCACGGTGGTCGCGCGACGGTGAAGGCCGTTCTGGCGGAGCTGGCCGGCATGGCGGGATTGCGCGCGGCGGAGGCCGGCGAATTCTCCCGACGGGCTTTCCTGAACGGGCGCATGGATCTGGTGGAGGTCGAAGGTCTTGCCGATCTGATCGTCGCCGAAACCGAGATGCAGCGCCGCCTGGCGGCGGAACAGTCATCCGGTGGTCTGTCGACGCTTTACGATTCGTGGGCGAAACGACTGACCCATGCGCGCGCGATGATCGAAGCCGAACTGGATTTCGCCGACGAGGACGATGTTCCGGGTTCGGTGGCGGATACGATCTGGCAGGATATGCGCGGCCTTGAGCAAGACATCCTTAACCATCTTTCCGGCGCACGCGCGGGGGAGATCGTCCGGGATGGTCTCAAGGTCGTGATCGCCGGCCCGCCGAATGCCGGCAAGTCGAGCCTGCTGAACCACCTTGCCAGGCGGGACGTCGCCATCGTCACCGAAATCCCCGGAACGACGCGCGATGTTCTGCATGTCGATCTGGATCTCGACGGTTTTGCCGTCAGGCTCTATGATACGGCCGGCCTGCGCGAAACCGACGATATCGTTGAGCGGGAGGGAATTCGCCGGACCCACCGATCGCTGGCAGAGGCTCATCTGGTGCTCCTGCTGTCCGCGAGCGACAATCCGGACTGGGCCGGCCTCTTGCCGGACTATGATGGCCCGGTCGTCCGGGTCCGAACCAAGGCGGATATGCGGGACGCCTCCTG
>CAMLOC010000214.1 GCA_946481465.1 uncultured Shinella sp.
GACGAGATGATCGACCCGGCGATCCAGGCGATCGACGCGCAGACCCAGGCGGCGATGAACCATCCGCTCAGCACCACCAACCTGCTCATCGACGACGATATCGGCGGGCGGGTCCTCGAGCATGTCTCCGTCAAGATCGCGCCCGGCGAGACCGTCGCGATCATCGGCGCGGCGGCGAGCGGCGGCGACCGCCTCGCCGAGGCGCTGGCCCGCGTCACCTGGCCGGCCGGCGGCAAGGTGACGGCCGGCGACGACGACCTCTTCGCCCTGCCGGAAGCCGTGACCGGCCGGCGCATCTCCTATGTCTCGCCGGATGCCTATTTCTTCCACGGCAGCCTGAAGGACAACCTGCTCTACGGCCTCAAGCACGCGCCGATCGAGCCGGCCGCCTACAAGGGGCCGGATGCCGACCGTCGCAAATGGGACGTGCTGGAGGCGCGCCGCTCCGGCAATCCGGACTTCGACCTCAACGGCAACTGGATCGACCTCGCCACGCTCAACGCCAACGGCACGGACGGGCTGTTCGGCGCGATGATGGCCGTGCTGGACGTGGTGGAACTGTCCGACGACGTGTTGCAGCTCGCGCTGCATTCCTCCATCGCGGCCAACAACAATGCCGATTTCGCGGCCCAGATCGTCGAGATGCGCCACGACCTGCGCGAGGAGCTGGACCGCCGCGACCTCAACAGCCTCATCGTGCCGTTCCGCGACAACGAGTACAACACCGAGGCGCCGGTGGCGGAAAACCTGTTCTTCGGCATGATGACGGACCCGAAGGCCTCGACCAAGGCCATCGTCAAGACGCCCTATTTCCGCAACATCATGCGCGAGAGCGGCCTTGGCGAGGCGCTGTTCGAAATGGGCAAGGGCATCGCCGAAAGCACGGTGGAACTCTTCAAGGACCTGCCGCCCGACCACCCGTTCTTCGAGCAGCTGACCTTCATGCGGGCGGATGAAATCCCGACCTACCAGCACCTCTTGCAGAAGCTGCGGCACAATGCCGCACCCAGCGAGGAGGACCGCATCGCGCTCATCAAGCTCAGCTTCTTCTATGTCGAGCCGCGGCACCGCTTCGGCGTGCTCGACGAGAAGCTGATGCGCAAGATCGTCGAGGTGCGCCACCAGTTCCACGCGAACCTGCCGACGGAACTGCAGGCCCACATTGAACGTTACAACCCGAATGCCTATCTGACATCGGGAACGCTGGTGGACAATATCGTGTTCGGCAAGCTCAACCATCGCTTCAGCGACGCGATTTCCAAGCTCAGGGAGATCGGCGGGGAGCTTCTGGCCAAGCGGCCGGAACTCTACCGCGCGTTGATGGCGCTGGGGCTGGAATCGAATATCGGCACCGGCGGCCGGCGGCTGAACAGCCTGCAGCGCCTGAAGCTGGGCCTTGCCCGCGCGCTCATCCGCCGTTCGGACTACTACATATTCAATCGCGCGTTCTCGGGCGTCGACCACCACCTCCAGGAGCACATCGTGGAGGCGGCCCTTGCGTTCCTCGCCAAGAGCGGTGATAATCCTGCGGTTGTCTGGGTTTTGTCAAACACCCCGCTTGCAAAACACTTTAAAAGGGTGCTTGCTTTTGATGGCGGAAGTTTGGTGGAAGACGGAACCTACGAGACGATCGTCGAAAGTGGTACGGTATACAAGCAACTGATAGCATGACTGGAATGAAGTGATCAGATAACCGGAATTCGAGGCGGTTGACTGTTATGATCTTGAACGACGAAGTGCAGATGTTACGACGGGTCCCGCTGTTCTCGGGCATCGATGCAGGCAAGCTGAAACTACTCGCCTTCGCCTCGGACCGGGTCAGCTACCGCGAAGGCCAGGAGCTCTTCCATCAGGGCGACGAAGGCGATGCCGCCTATGTCGTGCTCTCGGGCGTCGTCGACGTCTACAAGGAAGGCCCCGCAGGGAACGAGAAGATCGCATCGACCGGCAGCTGCTCGGTTGTCGGCGAGATCGCCATCCTCTGCGGCACGACCCGCAATGCCACCGTCAAGGCCTCCACGGTCGTGGAAGCGCTGCGCATCCGCAAGGATTGCTTCCTCAAGGTCCTCTCCTCCTGCCCCCGCAGCATGGCCGAAACCATGCGCGTTATGGGCGAGCGGCTCGCTACCGCGCACTGAGGACCCGTCCGTCGGCCTTGCCCGCCGGCTTTTCCTGAACGTCCCTTCCGGGCCGACCAGCTTTGGCTTGCGTGCGTCCACGCGGCCGTCCTGCTTCCTTTGCCGAAGGTCTTTCGGGCGTTCCGTTGCCGGATCGCCTGATCCCGTTCCGCAAAGCACCGCGCACCATGCGGTGCCGGCTGGATTTGCCAAGCAATTGCGGCGGAAACAAGGGACGGACGCCCCTCGCCCCGCTCGCGCACCCCTCATATTTCCGTGATCGCCTGCGCCTGTCGCGCCGCCCGGTCGAGGCTGCGGCCGAGGACGCCGAGGAAGATCGCCAGGAACCGTCGGGGGCCGTCTTCGTCCCCCGGCGCCGGATCGCCGAATGCGTCGGCCAGCAGGCGATAGCGGGCAAGGGCGTCCGGGGCGATGAAGGCGGGCGCCTGCGCGGGCGACTGGCGCAGGCAGTACCAGTCGACGACGAGGTCGAGGAAGGGCGTTTCCTCCAGGCCGGCCGTGTCGGGGCCTGCCGGCGGGGCGCCCTCCGCCATCAGCCGCCAGAGGTCGGCGATCGTCATGCGCCGCGCCAGTTCGGCCATTTCCGCCGGCCATTCCTTCGGCAGGAAGCGCTTGAGGACGAGGGCGCGCATGTGCGCGCGCAGGAAATCGCCGTAATCGCGGGCGGCGAGCGCCGGGTCGGGGGCATGGCCGGCGCGCGCCTCCTCCGCCCGGTAGAGCGCCAGGAGGTCGGCATCGAGCGGCATGCCGGCAAGCGAAACCGTTTCGACGGACGGCGGCCCCTCCCCCGTCCCGACCACGACGAAGCCGGCGGGAAAGGCGACGAGCGAGGGTACGGCGATGTTGACGAGGCTGCGGCCGCCGGCATCGTGGCGCGTGCGGGCCTCGACATGCAGGTGCCCGCTGAAATGCAGCGTGATGCCGGCGGCGGCGAGCGTTTCGGCGACGAGCGGGCGGGGCGTGCGCCGCGCCACGGCCGTCTCGCCGAACAGGGCCCGCTCGCTGTCCGTCCCGTCCTCGAAGGGATCGAGCACGGGGTAGTGGGAAAAGGCGAGAAGATCCTTGCCCGCGCGCGCCGCCCGCGCCGAGACGTCGGCGATCCAGGGCAGGAGATAGGGTTTCACGCGCAAAAGCGCGTTCCAGCCGGCATTCGAACTGCCGAGGAAAGCCTTCTTGCGGGCGATGTCGCGCCGGCCGTCGCGCGGCTCGAAGACATTGGCGTCGATCATCAGGAGCCACAGCCCCTCCTCCGGCTCGACCAGGTAGGAGGCGTCCATCAGCCGCCGCACGGTATTGCCGTCGGCGGACCAAAGGTCGTGCTCGCGCGCGGCGGGCGCATCGCTCGGGCCGAAAGGCGTTTCGAAGTGAAGGTCGCCGGGGCGGCGGAAATAGCCGAATTCGCCGAGCGCGCGGATGCCGGCCGGCACGCCGTCGCAATACATCGTCTGCGTCACGACCGGCCGGCCCGGATCCTCCGCCGCCTTTTCCGCGTCGCTCGTCACCAGCGTCGTGCCGCCCCCGGCATTCACATAGCGCGTGTCGCAGTGCTTGCCGAGCGGGCCGAAGACATCGTGGTTGCCCGGCGTGGCGTAGAAGCGCAGGCCGTGGCGATCGCGATAGGCGGCGAGCAGCCGCACCAGGCTCGCCACCGTGCCGCGCTGGCCGTCGTCGCTATAGTCGCCGAGCAGCACGACATGGCGGATGCCCATGGCGACGATCCGGTCGAGCGCGGCCGGGAGGGCGGCGAAGCTCTCGTTGTAGACGCGGGTCGAGCGGGCGGTGTCGGCGAAGGTGCGCACCGTCAGCCGCCGCCCGTTCACCACGATGCCGGGGAAATCGTAGTCGCCTTCGATATCGTGGAAATGGGCGTCCGCGATGACGGCGACGCGGGCCATGGGGCCTAGGCCCGCCTGCGGTAGAGGAAATAGCGGCGGCTGTCGACGGCGGCCGGCAGCGGCAGCGGTTCCAGCGCCGCATGGTCGAGCGGCAGGCCGCTGACGGCGATGCCGCCGGCGCCGAGCGCGCGGGCGACGATATCGGGCAGCCAGGTCAGCGTGATCGCGTCCTTGTCGTCATAGCCCGTGCCGATATCGGCATGGACGAGCGCGGCATTCGTGCCGGCGAAGGCCTCCGCCGTTTCGGCGATCTCGCCGAGCACCAGATCGCCCGGCGGCGGCGTGGAGGAGGCATGCGCGCCGAGCGCCCGGTCGAAGGCGACGATGTGCCGGCCGGGGAATTTTTCCCGCAGGTGATCGAAGGTGCGGCCGTTGCCGAGGCCGATCTCGAGGATCGCGCCCTCCTGCGGCAGCGGCAGGGCCTGCGCGACATGGTCGAGCACGTCGCGCTGGGCGGACATGCGGCGGATGAAGCTTTCAAGACGGCTCATGCGGGACCTCTGGCCTTGCGGATATCGGCGGCGCCCGCTGGGAAAGCAAGACGGTTGGCATAAGCACGCCGCGCACATATACAGGGACCCCGCGCGTCCAGATGGGCGTGTTTGGCCGGCCTGTCAAGCCTTGCCGCCGCGCCACGACGACGAACGGAAAGGGCCTGCGGGCGAGCATGAGGATCGCATTCTACGCCCCGCTGAAATCGCCGGATCACCCCGTGCCCTCGGGCGACCGGCTGATGGCCCGCCAGCTTCTCGCCTGCCTCACGCGCGCCGGCCATGCCGTCACGCTCGCCTCGGACCTGCGCGCCTTTTGCGGCGACAGCGACGACGCGGCCGCCTATGCGGCGCTCCGGGCGAAGGCGGCGGCGGAGGTCGGGCGGCTCTCGGCGCTCTGGCGGGCGGAGGGCGCGCCGGACCTCTGGTTCTGCTACCACCCCTATTACAAGGCGCCGGACCTCATCGGCCCCGCGCTCTGCAAGGCCTTCGGCATCGCCTATGCCACCGCGGAGGCCTCCTATTCGGCGCGCCGCAATCTCGGCATCTGGCGCGACATGCAGGCGCAAATGCTGGAGGCGGTGCGCGGCGCGGCCGTCAACATCGCCCTCACCGCCCGCGACGCGGCCGGCCTTGCCGCGGCGGCGCCGGAGGCGGTGCTCGCGCCGCTCAAACCCTTCATCGACGCCGCGCCGTTCATCGCGCAGGCCGCCCGGCCGCAGCCGGGCCATCTCGTCACCGTGGCGATGATGCGGGCCGGCGACAAGCTGGAGAGTTTTCGCGCGCTCGCCGGGGCGCTGCGGCTGATCGAGGACCGGCCCTGGCGCCTTTCGGTGGCCGGCGACGGGCCGCTGCGGGCCGAGGTGGAGGCTCTGTTTGCCGGCTTCGGCGCGGGGCGCGTCGCCTGGCTCGGGCAGATGCCGCCCGCCGCGGTGGCCGCGCTCCTGGCCGAAGGCGCGCTCTATGTCTGGCCGGGCTGCGGCGAGGCCTACGGGCTCGCCTATCTGGAGGCGCAGGCCGCCGGCCTGCCGGTCGTCGCCTGGAAGACGGCCGGCGTGCCCGAGGTGGTCGCGGACGGCGTGACGGGCCGGCTCACCGCACCGGGTGATCCCGCCGCCTATGCCGCGGCCGTCGCGGCGCTGCTGGACGATCCGGCGGAGCGGCGGCGCCTCGGCGAGGCCGCCCGCGCCCGCGTGCTCGCCGACCATTCGCTCGCCGCGGCGACCGCCGCGCTGGACGCTATCGTGCGCAAGACCCTGGGAGAGACCGGATGACGCTGCCTGCCTGCGCAAGACCCCTCGTGGAGGAGATCGCCCGCCGGGCGGCGACCGGCAGGCCACTGCGCCTGTGGCTGCGCGACGACGACGCGGTGGAGCCGACCGCCGCGCTCGACACGCTCCTGGCGCTGACGGAGCGCCATGCGGTTCCCGTGCTCCTCGCCGTCATTCCGGCCTTTACCGGCGCGGCGCTGGCGGCGCGGCTGGCGGACGCCCCGCTGGCCTGCGTGGCGGTGCACGGCTGGGCGCATGAAAACCATGCGGGAGCGGGCGAGAAGAACCAGGAACTCGGCGCCCACCGCCCGGTCGATACGGTGCTGGCCGAACTCGGCCGGGGCTTCGAACACCTTTCGGCGCTCCATGCCGGCCGCTTCGTGCCCATGCTGGTGCCGCCGTGGAACCGCATCGCGCCCGCCGTCGTCGACGGCCTGCCGGCGCTGGGCTTCAAGGCGCTCTCCGTCTTCGGCCCGGAAAAGCCGGCGCCGCTCGCCGTCGTCAACACCCATGTCGACATCATCGACTGGCGCGGCACGCGCGGCGCCCGGCCGGCGGAGGCGGTGATCGCCGATCTCGTGCGCGTCTCCAAGGCGCAGGATAGCCCGATCGGCCTCCTGACCCACCACCTCGTGCACGACGCGGCGGCCTGGGCGCTGATGGAGCTGATCTTCGAGGCGACGGCCGGGCAGCCGGGCTGCGCCTGGGAGAACCCGGCGGCCTTCGCCGGATAGGCCGCTTGCGGCCTTCCGCCCCGGCGCGTTAAGCCCTATCCTGCCGCTCGCCGC
>CAMLOC010000215.1 GCA_946481465.1 uncultured Shinella sp.
CCGCCGTGCCCTCGCTGTTCATCAGCGTCATCACGGCAGTGTCGATCACCCTCGCCGGCGCCGTGATGATCGTGCCGATGGGCGGCTGGCAACCGATCCCCGGCGCGGCGCTCGGCCGCCTTGCCGGCGCCAGCGTGCTGCTCCTCGTCGGCTACCAGACCATCGTCATCGCCATGCGCACCGGCGAGATCTCCTTCATCGCGCCCTTCCGCTATACGAGCCTCATCTGGGCGATCACGATCGGCGTCCTGTTCTTCGGCGAGGTCCCGGATTTCTGGATGACGGTCGGCGTCGCCATCATCGTCGCCTCCGGCCTCTACACCTTCTACCGGGAAAACCGCCGGGACGTGGAAGCGGTGGCGCAGGAGTCCAAGCCCGAATCGCCCTGACAGGGTTGCGGGCCGCGGCGGCACCGACTAGACCGGAAGCGTGAAACCTGCCGTTGGGAGCGAGATGACAGCGACGCATGCGATAGTGGGCGTGATCCTCGCCGGCGGCCTCTCCTCCCGCATGGGGCAGGACAAGGCGCGCATCCGTCTCGGCGGCGCGGCCCTCATCGACCGCGCAGCGCGGCGCCTCAAGCCGCAGGTCTCGGCCATCGCCGTCAATGCCAACGGCCCGGTGCTCTTCGAGCGCGGCGAGGAGCTGCCGGTCTTCGCCGATCTCGACGCGGCCCGCGCCGGCCCGCTCGCCGGCGTGCTCGCCGCCCTCGACTATGCGCGGCACCATCATCCCGAGGCGAGCCACGTCGCCACCGTGCCGACCGACAGCCCCTTCTTCCCGACCGACCTCGTCGCGCGCCTGTCGCGCGTCGTCGACACGCCCGAGCGCATGGCCGTGGCGCGCTCGGCGAGCGGCCTGCATCCCGTCTTCGCGCTCTGGCCGGTGACGCTCGCCACGGACCTTGCCGAATGGCTGGCGGGCGGCGGGGCGCTGCGCGTGCGCAGCTATATGGAGCGCCACCAGGCCCGCGAGATCACCTTCCCGCCGGTCGAGACCTCGCGCGGGGCGTTCGACCCCTTCTTCAACATCAACACGCCGGACGATCTCGACGAGGCGGAAAACTGGCTCTGGGTGCTGGAACGATGACACGACCGAAGATCTTCGGCATTGCCGGGTGGAAGAATTCCGGCAAGACGGGCCTTGCCGTGCGCCTGGTGAGCGAGCTCGTCGCGCGCGGCTACCGCGTCTCGACCATCAAGCACGCCCATCACGACTTCGACATCGACAAGGTCGGCGCCGACAGCTACCGGCACCGCCAGGCCGGCGCGCACGAGGTCACCATCGTCTCCGGCACGCGCTATGCCATCATGCACGAGCTGCGCGGCGCTCCGGAGCCGAGCTTCGAGGAGATCCTCGCGCGCCTCGCGCCCTGCGACCTCGTGCTCATCGAGGGCTACAAGCGCGAGCCGATCCCGAAGATCGAGGCGCGGCGGCTGGAGGCGGCCAACCGCACGCCGCTTGCCCCGGAAGATCCCCACATCGCCGCCATCGCCGCCGATCACCCCGTCCCGGACACGGCCCTGCCCGTCTTCGATCTCGACGACACGGCGACGATCGCCGACTTCGTCGTGGCGGTGACGGGTTTGGCGAAAGCGGAAGACTGAACCGCAACGAAAAAGGCCGCGGGCAAAAACCCGCGGCCTTGCGTTCGACAATCGACGTCGCCCCACCCTCCATCGTCATCCTCGGGCTTGACCCGAGGATCCACGCGACACCCTCGGCCGTGGATGGTCGGGTCGAGCCCGACCATGACGAAGGAGAGGTTCGTCAGGACCGGCCGGTCACTCGGCCATCGCCACGGGCTTCACCAGCGGGGTGACGCGGCGGATGGTGACGCGGCGGTTGAGCTGTTCGGCGGCATCCGTGTCGATCTTCAGGAAGCGCTCGCCGTAGCCCTGGGTGGCGAGGTTCTCCGGCGGAATGTCGTAGACGTCGGTCAGGATGTTGGCGACGGCCTCGGCACGCTCGTCGGAGAGCACGAGGTTCGATTCGTCCGAACCGACGGCATCCGTATGGCCTTCGATCAGGAAGGTCTCGCCCGCGTCCTTGTCGAGGATCTCGTTCATCGCCTCGGCCACATCGCGCAGCGTGGACGCCTGGTTCATCGAGATCTCCGCCGAGCCCGTCGCAAAAGTGATCGTATCGAGGTCGATACGGCGCACCTTGTCGCGGATGCGGGCCGAATACTTCACCTCGGCGAGCGAATAGACGCGCTCGACCGGCTCGACCGGCGGCCGCTCCAGGAAGGCGCGGTAATCGACATCCTCTTCGGCGGACGTGTCGACGATATATTCGTCGACCGGGATCGTCAGCCGCATCGGCGGCAGCCGCTCGCCGGGATCGACGAAGGTCGGCCGGCTGTCACGGTCGATTTCCGGCGCGTAGAACATCACATATTCCCGGCCGTCGCCGTCGATGCGCGAGCGCTGGATGACTTCGCCGTAACGGTTGCGGATCGTGACGACGCGGTCCCCGTTCGGCCGCTCGATGACCTCCCGCACGCGGCCGTTCGGCAGGTCCTCGTAATAGGTCTCCCGGGCGTGGCGCGACAGACGGCGGCCGTCGTCGGAGCGCACGATGATGCGGTCGCCGAAATTGATCACGAAGCGGTCGTCCACCTCGCGCTCGACGCGCCAGCCGTCACGATCCTCGTAGCGCGGCCGGCGGTCGCGGCGCTCGCCGCGCTCGCGGTCGCCCGGCTCGTAGCGCATGCGCTCGCGCCCTTCCCAGCCGACCTGCGCGTCGCGGTCGGATTCGGGAACCCGCACGCGCACGTCGCGGCGCTTCTCCTCGCGTTCACGGCGCGATTCCTCGCGCGAGCGGTCGCGGCGGTTGTCCCAGTCCTTGTCGCTGTCGAGAACGGCGGCGCCGTCGATGAACGGCAGCTCGATCGTCCCGGTCGTGCGCGACGGGTCGCGGGCGATGCGCTCACGCTCCTTGTCGCGCTCGCGGCGCGGACGCCCCGCCGTCTCGTCCGGACGCTTGCGCTCCCGCTCGGCATCGCGCTGGCGCTCGCGGCGTTCCTCGCGCGCCTTCTGCTGGTCGGCCTCGTCCTCTTGGCGCTGCTCTTCCCGCTCGGCGTCACGCTGCTTCTTGCGGCGTTCCTCGCGGTCGCGCTGCCGGTTCTCGTCCGCGCGCTGCTGGTCGCGTTCCGCCTCGCGCTGGCGCTCGCGACGTTCCTCGCGCGCCTTCTGCTTGTCGTTCTGCTGGCGCTGCTCTTCCTTTTCGGCGTCACGCCGCTCCTTGCGGCGCTCCTCGCGGTTGCGCTGCTTGTTCTCTTCCTCGCGCTGCTGGTCGCGTTCCGCGTCGCGCTGGCGCTCGCGGCGTTCCTCGCGCGCCTTCTGCTTGTCGTCCTGCTGGCGCCGCTCTTCCTTCTCGGCGTCGCGCTGCTTCTTGCGGTCCTGCCGCTCTTCCTTCTGGCGGCTCTCCTCGCGCTTGCGCTCGCGGCGCTCCTCGCGCTGGCGGTCGAGCTGCTCCTTGGCCTCGCGATTGTTCTTGCCGCCGCCTTCGTCCTCGCGGTTGCGCTTGCGCTCCTGTCGGCCTTCCTCGCCATTGCCCTGGTCGTCCCGGTTGCGGCGCTTGGGAATGAGCAGGTCGTCGCCGAACTGGCCTTCCTCGGCCTGCACCTGCAGGGCGCGGGCGGGTGCGACATGCGGCAGCACCGGGCGCATCATGGCGGCCTCGACCGGCTGCCAGACGAAGGACAGCGATGCGATGGGCAGCGCCACCGTCGCCAGGAATCTTGTTCTCTTCAGCATTTGCGTTTCCTCGTTTGCCAGCGTTCGACGCTATTGCATCGGGGTTTTGGGCGAATTTGTGTTTCACGCACGCTCGCCCGTCTTCGATGTCGCACGCTAATCCACGGCAGATGAATTCGCGCTGAATGCGACGGGGGCGCCGGCGACCCCCTCTAAACGCATGAGGGCGGTATCGGTTCGCCCGCGTTGCGGCGACAAAAGGTCCCGTGTGGAAAGACGGCACGAAACCAGTTGATTTTTTGACGAAAACCGGTCGATTATCGGCGCCAAGCGGGCAGCCCTGCCCGCTTCAATTCAAGGCCCGGACAACAAGAAAAACCCGAGCGCCTTCAACAGAGAGGATCAACATGCGTATTTCCAAACGTTTCACGCTCGCAGCATCCGCTGCGGTCATCGCCCTCTTCGCGTCTTCCGCGATGGCTGAAGGCGAGAAGATCGTGATCGGTACGGAAGGCGCCTACCCGCCCTTCAACAATCTCGAATCCGACGGCACGCTGACCGGCTTCGACGTCGACATCGCCAAGGCGCTGTGCGAGGAAATGAAGGCCGAGTGCACCTTCGTCACGCAGGACTGGGACGGCATCATTCCGGCGCTCATCGCCAAGAAGTTCGACGCGATCATCGCCTCCATGTCGATCACCGCCGAGCGCAAGGAGCAGGTCGACTTCTCCAAGAAGTACTACAACACGCCGCCGGCCATCGTCGTGCCGAAGGATAGCGAGATCAAGGAAGCCACCCCGGAAGCGCTGGCCGGCAAGACGCTCGGCGCGCAGGGCTCGACGACGCACTCCAACTATGCCGAAGCGCATATGAAGGATGCCGAGGTCAAGATGTATCCGACGGCCGACGAGTACAAGCTCGACATCGCCAACGGCCGCATCGACGCCGTCATCGACGACGTGGTGGTGCTCTCCGAATGGCTGAAGACCGACGACGGCGCCTGCTGCAAGCTGCTCGGCACGCTGCCGGTCGACCCGGTCATCAACGGCGAAGGCGCCGGCATCGCGGTGCGCAAGGGCGAGACGGCGCTGGCCGACAAGTTCACGGCGGCGATCGCGGCCATCCGCGCCAGCGGCAAGTACCAGGAAATCAACGCCAAGTACTTCCCCTTCGACGTCTACGGCGACTGATCTACGGCACCGCCATGTCATGCGGGTTTTTTCTGACCCGATCACCAGAATGCAGGGGCGGGAGGGCTTGCTCTCCCGCTCCTTTTGTTTGAGAACTTGCACATAAGAAAAGACGGGTGCATCAAGCGCCCGGACAACAAGCGCATGGCGCATCGGGGGTTCTTCTGGCATGAGCGGGTTCTTCACCGCCATCGTCGAAGCGGTATCTGCATTTCTCGGGATCATCGATCCCCTCTGCGGGCCGGTCGGCGTCTTCAATCTTTTTGCGGGCGACACGCTGCTCGCCTGCGGCGATGCCGGATGGGGCGACGAGATCGCCTTCGGCTTCCTGGTGACGGCGAGCCTTGCCGTCGCCACCCTGCCCGTCGGCCTCCTCATGGGCTTCTTCATCGCGCTGGCCAAGCAGTCGGAAGAGAAGTCGCTGCGCCTGTCGGCCAATATCTACACGACGCTCTTTCGCGGCCTGCCGGAGCTTCTGACGCTCTTCATCGTCTATTACGGCCTGCAGATCCTCGTGCAGAACCTCGCGAGCGCCGTCGGCTATGACGGCGCGGTCGAGATCAACGCCTTCTTCGCCGGCATGATCGCGCTCGGCGTCGTCTTCTCCGCCTATTGCTCGGAAGTGCTCTTGTCGGCCTTCAAGGCCATTCCGCGCGGCCAGTACGAGGCGGGCTATGCGCTCGGCCTGCATCACGGCCGCACCATGCGCCTCATCGTGCTGCCGCAGCTCATCCGCGTCGCCCTGCCGGGCCTTGGCAATCTGTGGATGGCGCTGCTGAAGGACACGGCGCTCGTCTCGGTCATCGGCCTGCCGGATATCCTGCGCCAGACGGGCGTCGCCGCGCGCGTGACGAAGGAAGCCTTCGAGTTCTACGCCATCGCCTGCCTGCTCTTCCTCATCCTCGCCTTCCTCTCCTCGCTGGTCTTCTCGGCGATCGAAGGCTGGACCAAGCGTTCGGAGGTCGCGCGATGAGTTTCGTCACCACCCTCATCCCGCCGCAGGCCCCGCCGGAAGCCCCGCCAAAACCCTTCACCGCCGGCCGCTTCTTCGGCAATATCTTCATGGGCGTCTGGCTGGCGCTCACCGTCGGCGTCTTCCTGATGATCGTCGGCGGCTGGGATCCGGAAAAATTCTCGAAATACGGCCCGAGCTACCTTTCCGGCCTTGGCGTGACGCTGCTGCTCGTCATCTGCTCCGTCGTGCTCGGCGGCCTCATCTCGCTGCCGCTCGCCTTCGCGCGCATGTCGAAGAACAAGGTCCTGTCCTGGATCGCCTACGGCTACGTCTATTTCTTCCGCGGCACGCCGCTCCTGACGCAGCTCTTCCTCGTCTATTACGGCCTCGGCAGCTTTTCCGCCGAACTCAAGGCCTGGGGCCTGTGGTGGTTCTTCCGCGACGCCTGGAACTGCGCGCTCCTCACCTTCACGCTCAACACCGCCGCCTACCAGGCCGAGATTCTGCGCGGGGCGATCGAGAGCGTGCCGCGCGGCCAGCACGAGGGCGCCGCCGCCCTCGGCCTGCCGAAGAAGATCGCCTTCTTCAAGATCATCCTGCCGCAGGCGCTGATCGTGGCACTGCGCCCCTACGGCAACGAGATCATCCTGATGATCAAGGGCTCGGCCATTGTCGCCATCGTCACGGTGCTTGACCTGATGGGCG
>CAMLOC010000216.1 GCA_946481465.1 uncultured Shinella sp.
AACTTTTCGAACGAGACCGTCAGCCCGCCTTCGGTCCAGCCGGCCGAATGCATGATGAAATTGCCGCCGCCCTGGGTCACCGCCCAGAGCGAAAAGGCCGATTCGTAGGCCGCCTGCGCGTCGAGCGTGTTGGCGGCGTTGGTGTTGGACGTGCGGTAGGGGATGGCGTATTTGCGGGCAAGCTGGCCGCCGGCGATCACCGCCTTCATGTATTCCGGCGTGCCGAAGGCCGGCGCGCCCGTCTTCATGTCGACATTGGAGGTGAAGCCGCCGTAGATGACCGGTGCGCCGCGACGCACCATCTGGGTGAAGGCGATGCCGGCCAGCGCCTCGGCGTTCTGCTGTACGACGGCGCCGGCGATCGTCACCGGCGCCATGGCGCCGGCCAGCGTGAAGGGTGTCACCACCACGACCTGCCCGCGCGACGACATCTCGATGATGCCTTGCAGCATCGGCCCGTCGAGACGCAGCGGCGAGGAGGTGTTGATGATGGTGAAGAGCGAGGGCTCGCGCTCCATCTGCTCCATCGAAATGCCGCGGCCGATGCGGGCGATCTCGATGCCGTCGAGATTGCGCTGGCGGCCGAGCGAATAGACGTGGAACACCTTGTCGGTCAGCGTCACGAGGTCCGACAGGCAGTCGAGATGGCGGATGGAGGCGTGGATATCGACCGGCTCGACCGGGTAGCCGCCCGTCGTGTGGATGACGTCGTAGCATTGGGCGAGCTTCACCAGCTTGCGGAAGTCCTCCTGGTTGCCGGCGCGCCGGCCGCCCTCGCGGTCGGCGACGAAGGGGGCGGAGGCGACCTGCGCGAAGACGAGGTTGTTGCCGCCGATCGCCACATTGCGTGAGGGATTGCGCGCATGCATCGTGAAGGCGGGCGGGACGGAGGCCATCATGTCCAGGATGAGGCCGCGGTCGAAGCGCACGCGGTCCGTGCCGGGCGTTACCTCGGCGCCGGCCGCCTTCATGCGCTCGCGCGCTTCCGGCAGGATGATGTCCATGCCGATCTCCTCGAGGATGGCGAGCGAGGCCTGGTGCACGGCCTCCAGCGCATCCTCGGAAAGCACCGTCGAGGGGGCCGTCGTGTTTTTGAGGTTGAGGTATCGGGAGGTGGCGGGCGCCCGGCGGATGCGTTCGGCGCTGCGTCCGCCGCTGCGGCGCCGGCGTTCGACGGGTGTCTCGGACGCCTCCGTTTGTTCGAGGTGATTTTCGAGTTTGATCACGTCGCCCATTGCAGCGCAGCCCCGGTCTGGTTTGCCTCGCGCCCTTGTCGCACATCCCGCCGTGATGTGCCCCCGCCATTTGCGACAGCGAAGCGCCCTGGTGGATAAGTGGCGGTGCGGCCGCGTCTTTTCGACACGCATCCACCCCGATGCGTGACTTCCGGCAACGAAGGGTTAACCATCCGTTCAAGGATTGATGATACTCCCCGAGGGGTATCAATCCCTCCCTCCGTCCCGCTTCGGGGAGCACTTGGCGTGGCTGAAACTCAAGACGAATTGCTGGTGGCGGCCTGCGCGCGCGTTCGCGAACACCCGTATCCGGCCTACGTCAAGAGCAGCGAGTTGCGCTATCTGGCGGTGAACGAGGCCTATGCCCGCCTGTTCGGTCACGGCTGTGCGGAGATGATCGGCCTGACCAGCGACGAGATCGGCGAGACGCCGGGCCATGGCGACCGGGACGATCCGGAACGCCGCTGCCTGATCTTCGGAAATCCCGAGCGGGCCCGCTATCTGCACCCTTTCGGCGGCGGAAGCTTCGATATCGCCATGAAGCGCGAGCGGATCTCCGCGAGCCTCTCCGTGCTCGTCGGCCTCTTCACGCCCTCGGTCGAGGCGCTGGCCGCCACCCTCGGCGCCGTCGCCAATGGGACCGGCCAAGCCGCCGGGCCGGACCGCGACGATGCCTTGCCCGCCGACCATGTGGAACGGGCGCTCGACGCGCTCGGCGCGGGGGTCGCCGTCTTCGGGACGGACAACCGGTTGCGCTACGCCAACCGCAGCATGCGCGAGTTCTATCGGGTGCTCGTCGGCGATCTCGCGGACGGCCCCGTCAGCCTTGCCGCGCTCACGCACGCACTGCACGATGTCGAGGTGGGACGCGCCTCCGAGGCCGAGCGCGAGCGCTGGGTTGCCGCGCGGCTCGCCAGCTACGACCTGCCGCTGCAGGAAGGCGTCGTGCGCCTTGCCGGCGGCTGGACGCGCCTCGTCACCCAGCGCCGGCCGGACGGCACCTTCGTTGCTCTGCGCATCGACGTGACCGCGCTGAAGGAGAGCGAGGGGCGGCTCAAGCAGCACTCGCAGGAGATCAGCCTCTACCGGGCGCTGCTCGACGAGCTGCCCGTCGCAAGCTTCATGCGCGACGAGAGCCAGCGCATGATCTTCGCCAACCGCGCCTATGTCGCGCTGACCGGCCGGCAGCCGGAAGAACTGCTCGGCCTCACCACGCGCGAAATGTATCCGGAGCAGGGCGAGGAGTTCCACGCGCAGAACCAGACGGTGCTCGACACCGGCGAACTGCTCGAGACCGAGATCGAGTATATCCGGGCGGACGGCTCGATGCTGCCGACGATCTCGCGGCTCTACCGGGTCACCACGCTCGACGAGAAGAACTATCTCATCGGCTCGATCACCGACACCACGGTGCTGAAGAAGCGCGAACGCCAGCTCATCGAGGCCCAGCGCCAGGCGGAGGCCACCAAGGCGGCCCTCGAAAGCATCGTGGAATCGCTGCCTGTCGGCATCGTCGTCGTCGATGAAGCGGGCACCGTCGAACTGGTCAACGGTGCCTTCGAGGAATTGTGGGACGGCGCGCTGCCGCCGATGAAGGGCCGGCCGCTTGACGAGCTCCTGCGCTTCCAGCAGGCGCAGGGCGGCTTCAGCGGCGAGGATGGTCCGCATGCCGAGGGGTATTCGGCATGCATTTCCGGCATCCGCGCCGGTGAGACGCCGGTGCGCGAGGTCACCTATGCCAGCGGGCGGACGGTGATCGAGGCCGGCTGTGCCATTTCCGGCGACCGCTGCCTCCTGACCTATATCGACATTACCGAGCGGCGCGAGCGTGAGCGCGAGGTGCTGGAGACCCGCAGCGCCCTCGAGGAGGTCGGCAGCCTCGTCAAGGATGCGGTCTCCTCGATGAGCCAGGGCCTCCTGATCATCGAGGACGGCGTGGTGGTGCTTTCCAACGAGGCACTCTCCACGATGATCGCCATGCCGCGCGAGCTGCTGCAGCCGGGCGCGCTCGTCGAGGACGTGCTGCAAAGCTGCATCGACCGCAACATTGCCGGCTTCCTCGGGGAGGATCCCGTCGACGCCAGCCGGTTCGGGGAAATCCTCTTCACGGGCAAGCCGGCGTCGCTGACGATTTTGAGCGGCTACCGGCGCTGGCTGCGTCTCGACGTGACGCCGACGAGCCGCGGCCGCGACGTCATGGTCTTTTCCGATATTACCGACCTCAAGAGCCGCGAGGACGAACTGCGTCGCCTCGTCGAGCGCGCCGAGACGGCCGACAAGGCGAAATCGGAGTTCCTGGCCAATATGAGCCACGAGATCCGCACACCGATGAACGGCGTGCTCGGCATGGCGGAGTTGCTCGCCAAATCGAATCTCGACACGCGGCAGAAGACCTTCATCGACATCATGGTGAAGTCCGGCAATGCGCTCCTCACCATCATCAATGACATTCTCGATTTCTCGAAGATCGATGCCGGCCAGATGACGCTGCGCGCCGTCACTTTCAATCCGGTGGAGGCGATCGAGGATGTGGTGACGCTGCTGTCGGCGAGGGCGGCGGAGAAGGATATCGAGCTTGTCGTGCGCGGCGCCGCCAACATGCCGGCGATGGTGATGGGGGACGCGGGCCGCTTCCGCCAGATCGTCACCAATCTCGTCGGCAATGCCGTCAAGTTCACCGATCGCGGACACGTTCTCGTCGATCTCTCTTCGCAGGCGGGCGAGGACGACGGCGTCGAAATCGTCGTGCGCGTCGAGGATACGGGGGCGGGCATTCCGGCCGAGAAGATGGAATCGATCTTCGAGAAGTTCTCCCAGGTCGACGCCTCCTCGACCCGCCGCCACGAGGGCACCGGGCTCGGCCTTGCCATCACCGACGGGCTGACGCGCCTGTTCGGCGGCACGCTCACGGCGACCAGCGAGGTCGGCAACGGCTCGGCCTTCACGGCGCGCCTGCCGATGACGCTCGCCGTCGCCGCGCTGCCGGCCCGCATCGTGCCGGCCCGGGCGCCGGGCGCGCGCATCCTTGTCGTCGACGGGCACGACCTTTCGCGCAAGGCCTCGTACGACATGCTGCTCGACTGGGGTTTCGACGCGACCGCCGTCGGCTCCGAGACGGAGGCGCTTGCCGTGCTCGCGGCGGCTGGCGACATGGGCGTGTCGGTGGATGCCGTCCTCATCGACTATCACCCGGACCGTGCGCCCGATTTCGTGCAGGCGCTGCGCGACGGCGCGAGGACCGCCGGCATCGCCGTGATCGTGCTTACCTCCATGACCCTTCCGGCTGACGACCGGCTGCTCGCCTCGACGGATATCCAGGCGCATCTGATGAAGCCGGTGCGGGCCGACCTCCTGCGTGAGACGGTGTGCGAGGTGCTGCGGGCAATGCGCGGACCGAAGACGCCGGCCCAGGGCGCGGGCAAGATCCTGCCGTTGCGCCCGCATCCGCCCGCCGGCGACGCCGCGACCGCCGGAGGCGAGATCCTGGATGTGCTGGTGGCCGAGGACAACGAGGTCAACCAGATCCTCTTCACCCAGATGCTCATGAGCTCCGGCCTGCGCTTCCGGCTCGTGGAGAACGGCAGGGAGGCGGTCGAGGTCTTCCGCGCCTCCCGTCCGGGCATGATCCTGATGGATGTTTCCATGCCGGTGATGAACGGCCTCGAGGCTAGCCGCGCGATCCGGGCGATCGAAAGCGGCTCCGGCCGCCGGGTGCCGATCGTCGCGGTCACCGCCCATGTGCTCGACGGCGACCGCGAGGCGTGCCTCGCCGCGGGCATGGACGACTACCTGGCCAAGTCGATCAGCATCGAGAAGCTGGAGGAGAAGCTCGACCGCTGGCTGAAGCGTGGCGGCAAGGAGGCCGTGGCCGGCACGCTGGCCTGAGCCGTCAGGCCGCCGGCCTTTCCCCGCACAGCATTTCGCGCTTTCCGGCAAAGCCTGGCCGGCGCTCCACGACGAAGCCGGCGGCCGCAAGGTTGCGCCGCACGAAACCGGCCGCCGCATAGGTGCCGAAGCGCCCGCCGGGAACGGTGAGGCGGAAGACCGCCGCCATCAGCTCGGCCGACCACATGTCCGGATTGCGCGCCGGCGCGAAACCGTCGAGGAACCAGGCGTCGAAGGGCGTCGTCTCGGCAGCAAGGCTTTCGAGCGCCGCGCCGCAAACCACGGTGAGGCGGATGCCGGGCGCAAGGTCGATCTCGACGCGTCCTGCAGGGCTTTCCGGCCAGTTGGCGGTGAGGGCGGCGCGCTCCTGCGCGATCTCCGGCCAGTGCGCCAGCGCCCGGGCGATATCGGCGCGCGCCATGGGAAAGCGCTCGAAGGAGGTGAAGTGGAGGCTTGCGCCCGCGGGCGCCGTCTCGCGCCACTGCCGCCAGGTCTCGCAGAGGTTGAGGCCGGTGCCGAAGCCGAGTTCGGCGATGCGGAACGGTTCATCCCGCTGCCAGCGGTCCGGCAGGCCGTTGCCGGCAAGGAAGACGTGGCCGCATTCCAGCCGGCCGTCGCTGCGGCAATAAAAGTGGTCGTCAAAGGCCCGGGAATAGGGCATATCGCCGTCGTGCCAGTCGAGGACGGCTTCGGTCTGCGGCGCGTTTTCAGGATTGTGATCAGCCATGGCGAATGCCGATAATCGCGGGAAGGCCGCCGGTCAACCGGCCGTGGACCTCATCGTCGCCGGCGGCGGGGTGATGGGCCTGTGGACCGCGCTTTTCGCCGCCCGGCAGGGCCTGTCCGTGCATCTTGCCGAGCGGCGGACGATCGGGGCGGGCGCCAGCGGCGGCGTGCTCGGCGCGCTGATGCCGCATCTGCCGGACCGCTGGAACGCCAAGAAGGCCTTCCAGTTCGCGGCACTGGTCTCGCTCGAAGCGGAGATCGCGGCGCTGGAGGCGGAAACCGGGCTTTCCGCCGGCTATCGCCGCTCCGGCCGCCTCATTCCCCTTGCCAAGCCGCACAACCGTGCCATCGCGCTCGGCCATGCGCAGGATGCGCTTTCCGTCTGGGCGGTGCCCGGCCGGACCTTCGCCTTCGAGGTGCTGGATGCGACGCCTTTCGCCGGATGGCCGGCCGGGGCGGCGATGGCCTGCGGCCTCGTCCACGACCGTCTCGCCGCCCGCCTTTCGCCGCGGGCGCTGCTTGCCGCCTTGCGCGCCGCGCTCATGCGCCTGCCGAATGTCACGATCCGCGAAGGGGCGGGGCTGCGGTCGCTGGACCCGGCCACGGGCATCGCCCGCTTCGATGATGGTGCCGCTCTGGCCTTCGGTCACTGCGTGCTTTCGGCCGGCGTGGAGACTTTCGCCCTGCTCGCGCCCCTTGCGCC
>CAMLOC010000217.1 GCA_946481465.1 uncultured Shinella sp.
GGATGAGGGGCTGTTCCATCTTCCCTTTCGCCCCGTTTTCTCTAAAACCTGTTGCAGAATCCGGAGCAGGCCATGGCAAACGTGAAGACCCCCGTCGAGACCCTTACCGAAGAAGAAGCGGCGGCCGAGCTTGCCTTCCTGGCGGCCGAGATCGCGCGCAATGACGAACTCTACCACGGCCAGGATGCGCCGGAGATTTCGGATGCCGACTATGACGCCCTGAAGCGGCGCAACGAGGCGATCGAGGCGCGGTTCCCGGCGCTGGTGCGCGACGACAGCCCGTCGCGCCGCGTCGGCTCGGCGCCGCTGCCGACCTTCGCGCCGATCGTTCATTCGCGCCCGATGCTCTCGCTCGACAATACGTTCTCCGACGAGGACGTCCGGGACTTCGTCAATTCCGTCTACCGCTTCCTCGGCCGCCTGCCGGACGCCTCGATCGCCTTCACCGCCGAGCCGAAGATCGACGGGCTCTCCATGTCGATCCGCTACGAGAACGGCCGGCTGGTGAGCGCGGCGACGCGCGGCGATGGCACGACGGGCGAGAACGTCACGGCCAATGTCATGACCATCGGCGAGATCCCGAACCGCCTGCCGGCCGGCGCGCCCGATATCGTCGAGGTGCGCGGCGAGGTCTACATGGCCAAGAGCGACTTCCTGGCGCTGAACGAGAAGATGGCGGCGGAGGGCAAGCAGACCTATGTCAATCCGCGCAACACGGCGGCCGGATCGCTGCGTCAACTCGATGCCACGGTGACGACGAGCCGCAAGCTGCGCTTCTTCGCCTATGCCTGGGGCGAGATGTCGGCCATGCCGGCCGATACGCAATACGGCATGATCGAGGTGCTGCGGAACTGGGATTTCCCCGTCAACCCGCTGACGAGGCGGCTTTCCAGCGTCGACGACATCATCGCCCATTACCGCGAGATCGGCCTTGCCCGCCCGGATCTCGACTATGATATCGACGGCGTCGTCTACAAGGTGGACGAACTGGCGCTGCAGGAGCGCCTCGGCTTCCGTTCCCGTTCGCCCCGCTGGGCGACGGCGCACAAGTTCCCGGCCGAGCAGGCCTTCACCACCGTCGAGAAGATCGACATCCAGGTCGGCCGCACCGGCGCGCTGACGCCCGTCGCGCGGCTGACGCCGGTCACCGTCGGCGGCGTCGTCGTCACCAATGCGACGCTGCACAATGCCGACTATATCGAGGGCATCGGCAATAGCGGCGAGCGCATCCGCGCGGAGGACCACGATATCCGCATCGGCGACACCGTCATCGTGCAGCGCGCGGGCGACGTGATCCCACAGGTGCTGGATGTGGTGATGGAGAAGCGGCCGGCGGAGGCACAGCGCTACGAATTCCCGAAGACCTGCCCGGTCTGCGGCAGCCATGCCGTGCGCGAGCGCCACGAGAAGACGGGCCGGCTCGATTCCGTCACGCGCTGCACGGGCGGCTTCGTCTGCCGCGCGCAGGCCGTGGAGCATCTCAAGCATTTCGTCGCGCGCAACGCCTTCGATATCGAGGGTCTGGGCGCCAAGCAGATCGATTTCTTCTTCGAGGCCGAAGATTCTTCGCTGGCGATCCGCACCGCGCCCGATATCTTCACGCTGGAGAAACGGCAGGCCGCCTCGCTGACCAAGCTGGAGAACATCGACGGCTTCGGCAAGGTGAGCGTGCGCAAGCTCTACGACGCCATCGACGCCCGCCGGTCGATCGCGCTCAACCGTTTCATCTATGCGCTCGGCATCCGCCATGTCGGCGAGACCAATGCCAAGATCCTGGCGCGCGCCTATGGCACCTATGCGGCCTTCGAGGAGGGGATGAAGGGCGCGGCGCCGCTTTCCGGCGAGGCCTGGAACGAGCTCAACAGCATCGACGGCATCGGCGAGGTCGTCGCCCGGGCGATGGTCGAGTTCTATAAGGAGCCGCGCAATCTCGACGTCATCGACCGGCTGCTGCAGGAGGTGACGCCGGAGGCGGCCGAGGCGGTGGTGGCGAGTTCCAGCCCGGTCGCCGGCAAGACGGTGGTCTTCACCGGCTCGCTGGAAAAGATGACGCGCGACGAGGCGAAGGCGATGGCCGAGCGGCTGGGCGCCAAGGTGGCGGGCTCCGTCTCCAAGAAGACGGATCTCGTGGTGGCGGGGCCCGGCGCCGGCTCCAAGCTCGACAAGGCGCGGGAATTCAACGTCGAGGTCATCGACGAGGACGGCTGGTTCGAGCGCATCAAGGCGCCGTGACGGTCGAGCCGCGCACGAGGAAGCGGCCGTCGAAGGTCATCGGCACGCCCTGGCCGTCGTTGTAGTCCCGCGTGCCGCCGAGATAGGCGT
Organism: uncultured Shinella sp.; assembly: GCA_946481465.1. Next base: position 2,323 of record CAMLOC010000217.1, read on the forward strand.
GCATATGCAGGTGCGGCTCGGAGGAATTGCCCGAATTGCCGACCCGGCCGAGCGTCTGGCCCTGCGAGACGATCGCGCCGGCGGCGACCGCGATGGACCCCTTGCGGAAATGGGCGAGCAGGATGCGCGCCGTGCCGCAGGCCAGGATGACGTTGTTGCCGGCGGGCGCCGCGGTGTTCGTCTCGAAGATGCGGTTGTCGTCGATCCCGTCGCGGGTGGCGATGGCGATGCCGGTGCAGGGGCTCTTCACCTCGCGGTCATAGATCGCGTAGTCCGCGAGCGCCTTCGGCATCAGCCCCTTCGCCCGCATGCCGAAATCGTTGAGCGCGACGATGTCGAGCGCGAAGCGCTGGCTCTGGTCGGCATGGTGGGTGTTGATCGCCGTCGTGCCGCCGCCCTGGCCGACATAATAGGTGCCGGCGGAAAAGGGGAAGGCGAGCGACACCGCCGTTTCCTGGTAGCCGTAGCCGGAAAGCGCCCGCGCCGTCAGCGCCAGGAAGAAGACCGCCATGGCTGCGGTGAAGCCATGCGCGCGCAGCACGGAGCGCGACAGGCTCCACGGGCGGCGGCGCACGCGCAGGTAGGAAAGCGCCGTGGCTGCAGCAAAGGCGGCCGGCAGGAGCAGGGCGAGCGCCGCGCCGAGGAAATCCCAGCGGCCGATGACGGCGACGAAGGAGAAATAGGCCGCACCGTAGACGACGCGCATGAGCCAGCCGAGCCGGTCGGCGGGGCGCGGCAGCCAGAGCCAGCAGAGGAAGAAGGCCGGCAGGAGAACCTGTGTCGTCAGGAGGATGAGAATGGGCCATTCCATGGGTAGAACCTTGCGGGATCGGCCATGCCCTTCCTTCTGCGGACACGGATATTCAAATCTCTTGTTTCGCCGCAATTCCGGGCGCGACCGCTTTGCACCGTCGCCGGAACCGCTCGTGTCCTGTTCAATCCCCGGGCGCGGAATTGGTTCCCCGTTTGGAGCCGGCCGTCACGGATCGGTATAGCCGGCGGCATGGATATCCACCTGCCGCCCGGCCGGATCGTTCGAAAACAGGATCGCGCCTCTCGATTTCGATTCGGCGGCGACATAGTCGAAGACGATGTGGTTCTCCTCGATGACTGTCTCCCCCTCCAGCAGCCGGCCGACGACGGTGACGGCCGCGGCGGTGGTGGTGGCGGAATTGGCGATGTCGAAGGCGACGCGATGCCCGGACCCGGCCCTTTCCGTCGCCAGGACGGTGACGGAAAGGGCCGGCGGCGTCGCTTCCCGTGTGAAGGCTTCCCGGCCGATCCAGCCGAGCATGGCGGCGATCAGGAGGGCGGAGAAAAGGCCGGTCAGCCATTCGATCCAGTGCGGATCGTGGCGTTCCCGGTGGCGGCCCTGTCTGGAGCGGGTCATGACGGCCTCACAGGATCAGCCGCGCGGCGGCGGCGCCGAGCGCGGCGGGAAAACCGAGCACGATGACGGACAGCATGATCTCGACCGGCGAACTGTCGCCGAGGCGCTCGAAGATCCACAGGGCGAAGATGCTGACCGCCAGCGCGATGACGTAGCCGGGCAGGGTGAAGCGCACGAAGGCGTGCCACCAGGGCGTCTGCGGCGAAAGCTCGTGGCCGCCGGTGAAGGACACCGCATAGACGAAGCCGTGCATGAGGGCGATGGAGAGGAGGGCGACGACGAGCGCGTGCCAGATCGTCATCTTGTAGGCCAGCACCATCATCTCGTCGGTCGGCGCGATGTTGAGCGAGAGGAAGAGCGCGCCGGCCGCCATCAGCAGCAGTTCGCCGTGATAGGGCGTCTCCCCGTCCTCCGCGTCGTCTTCGCCATGGCCGAGCTGGCTGCGGCCGAGCATGGCGCCGATGCTGGCGGGAACCGATTGCAGGGCGACCTTGCCGGCAAGCTCGCTCGCCGGCATGCCGCCGCGCAGCAGGCCGAGTGCCGTCAGCACGACCAGGCTGGTGACGATGCCGATGCCATAGGCGATCGTCGCATCCCGCATCGCCTCGCGCCAGCTGAACGTTTCCTCGAAGCCGATGCGGTGGGCGAGCAGGATGAGAAGGGGAATGTTGACGAGAAGCAGCAGGAACAGGCGCTCGCGCGCCATGTAGAAGCCGAGATACCACATCTCCATGGTCATCAGCATCGGCAACGCCAGCAGGAGCGCTCCGGCGACGCCCCGGCCGAGACCGGTCACGAAGCGGCCGAACTCGTCCTCGTCGCTTTTCGCATGCGTCTTGTCGCGTGCCATGAAACCCCCTCGCCAAAGCGCGAGGGGAACGCGGGGCCGCGCGGATGGTTCCGCGCCAACCGGGTATAGGTCAAATTCATGGCACGGCATTACCGCTCTTCCTTCTCCCCGAGGGGAGAAGGGGAAGGTGGCGAGGTCACGTAATCTGCTCTTTTGCTCGTGCGGGCAGTCAGAGAGGGATCAGGCGCGATCCGGCTTCTTGCCCTTCGGCTTGCGCGGGGCGCCGTCGGGCTTTGCGAATTTCTCGTCGCGCTTGCCCTTGAAGGGTTTCGTGCCGGCAAACGGCTTGGCGGGCTTCTTGCCGCCGTCCTCGCGGTCCTTCCAGTGCGGCTTGGCGGCGGCGCCTTCCGGCTTGTCGAAATCGCGCTTCTTCTCGAAACGCGGCTTCCTGTCGAACTCGCCCTTCGGCTTCCAGTCGGCGCGGCGCTCCGGCTTGTCGTAGCGCTGCGTCTTCTCGCCGGGCGTGCGGGTATAGGGCTGCGGCGTCAGGTCGGGCTGGCCTTCCAGCACGGTGACGCGGATGCCGCGCTCCAGCATGCTGCTCGGGCCGATATGGCCGAGGAAGCCGTCGGCGGCATCGGCGGAGAGCTCGATATAGGTCTCCTCCGGCTGCATCTTGATCGCGCCGATCTCGTTCTTGGTGATGCTGCCGTTGCGGCACAGCATGGGGATCAGCCAGCGCGGCTCGGCGCGCTGCTTGCGGCCGACCGAGACGGAGATCCAGACGCTCGCCCCGAAACCCTCGCGCGGGCGCTTGGTCTCGGTGGGGACGAAGTCGTTGCCGCGCTCGCGCGGCTTGCGCTGCTCGAGCGAGACGGGCACGAGGTCCTCCGGCGCCGAGCGGCCGGCCTTGAAGAAGCGGGCGACGGCGGCGGCAAGCTGCCTTGCGTCGAAGCGTGCGGCAAGCGCGTCGATCGTCTCGATCTCGTCTTCGCCGATCGTGTCGGTCAGCATCGGGTCGGCGAGCAGGCGCTCGTCGTCGCGGCGCAGGATGTCCTCGGCGGACGGCGGGGTCGCCCAGTTCGCCTTGAGGTTCGCCGCCTGCAGCAGGCGCTCGGCCTTGCGGCGGGCGCTGAGCGGCACGATGAGCGCGCTGACGCCCTTGCGGCCGGCACGGTCGGTGCGGCCGGAACGGTGCAGCAGGGTTTCCGGGTTGGTCGGCAGGTCGGCATGCACGACGAGTTCGAGGTTCGGCAGGTCGATGCCGCGCGCGGCGACGTCGGTGGCGATGCAGACGCGGGCGCGGCCGTCGCGCATGGCCTGCAGCGCATGGGTGCGCTCGTTCTGGCTGAGTTCGCCGGAAAGCGCCACGACCGAGAAGCCGCGATTGTTGAAGCGGGCCGTCAGGTGGTTCACCGCCGCGCGGGTGGAACAGAAGACGATGGCGTTCTGCGCATCGTAGTAGCGCAGCACGTTGATGATGGCGTTCTCGCGGTCGGCCGGCACGACCAGCAGGGCGCGATAGTCGATGTCGACATGCTGCTCGCGCTCGGAGGCCGTGGAAATGCGCAGCGCATCGCGCTGGTAGTTCTTCGCAAGCGCGGCGATCTCCTTCGGCACGGTGGCCGAGAACATCAGCGTGCGGCGGTCTTCCGGCGCGGCTTCCAGGATGAATTCGAGGTCTTCGCGGAAACCGAGGTCCAGCATCTCGTCCGCCTCGTCGAGCACGACGGCGCGGATGGCGGACAGGTCGAGGTTGCCGCGGGTAATGTGGTCGCGCAGGCGCCCCGGCGTGCCGACGATGATATGGGCGCCGCGTTCCAGCGCGCGCCGCTCGTTGCGCACGTCCATGCCGCCGACGCAGGAGGCGATGACGGCGCCGGTCATCTCGTAGAGCCATTCCAGCTCGCGCTTGACCTGCATGGCAAGTTCGCGCGTCGGCGCGATGACGAGGGCGAGCGGGCTCTCGGCGCGGGCGAAGCGCTCTTCGCCCTCAAGCAGCGTCGGGGCGAGCGCCAGGCCGAAGGCGACGGT
>CAMLOC010000218.1 GCA_946481465.1 uncultured Shinella sp.
TGTCGCCAGGATCGCGGCAAAGCTCTCGGCCTGAGGTTCTCCTGAAGCGTCGTCGGTGAAGAGGGTGCGGCCCGTGTCGGGCCGCGCCCGCATATGCGGGCGCCCGCCGGATCGGGAACGATCAGTAGATCCCGACCTTGTCCGGCTCGAAGCCGCCGGCCTTCAGTTCCTTGCGGAAGCGGACGACCAGCGCGGCAAAGGAGCCGAGCGGCTGGTAGGCGCCGTTGCTGTTATAGGTCGCCCCGACCCCTCCCACGCCCCCGAAGCCGTGGCGGCCGCCGTCGTCGAGCATGGTGACAACCTGCGACTGGGCGGTGTTGAAGAGACTGGCATTCACCGTGGTATCGCCCATCTTCTGACGCAAGGCGCCGAAGAAGCCGCCGACACCGCCGCCATGATTTGTCATCTTGTCGGAAAAGGTGCGGCCCACCGCGGAAATCGCATTGTTCGTGTTCGTGCTGATCGACTTCTGCAGGTCCGACGAGATGTTGACGATGCCGATATAGCCGGTTTCGGACAGTTCCTGCGGGATGTTGCCCTGGATGAACCAGTCGTTGAGGAAGGCAGCCTGTCTCTTGCTGCGGCTTTCATGGAAGGCCTCCACCAGCAGGAAGAAGATCGCCTGATCCTGAATGAAGCGGGTGGTGCAATAGTTGTAGAAGGTGTTGCGACGCTTCGGGGTGTTCGTATAGGTGCGAAACTCGTTGATACCAGCCATGTCCTGCCTCGAATATGCATTGGCCGCGGGATGGGGAACCTCGCGGGAATATTTTCAATATCGGCGGCACAATGCCATGAGTGCCGGTTAAGATTCGATGAAAGGCGGGGCGGCGCCCGAAGGCCCCCTTGCTTTTCCGCCGAACATGTCCAAGAAAAGCGCCGGAGCGGGCGTGGCGAAACTGGTAGACGCAAGGGACTTAAAATCCCTCGGCCTTGGCCGTGCGGGTTCGATCCCCGCCGCCCGCACCAGTTCCGCCGGGACAGTCATCCGGTGCCGAAAGGGCGATTCGCCGTTCGCAGGGGGCGGATTCCGGTCGCCGCCGGCTGTTGCGGCGATGCTTTTCCGCCGGTCCCTGCCCGAAATGTGCCGGCCCTGCAACACATGGCCGCTTCCGTCAGTGCCGGCGAAACACAATCGGAAGTGGCTCTCTTGCCAGTTGAAAAAACTTTCGCTTTTTTAGCGCCCGATGTTTCAACCTGAAGCACCTTGGGGGGCGCTCATGAAATTCCCGAAGTACCTGACGAAAGCCTATCTGCAGAAGACCTACGGTTCGCTGAACGGTGTCGGCGATTTCACCGTCAAGCTGACCAAGTACAGCCTGACCTCCACGACGCTGAAGGCGACCGTGGAGATCGACAGCAGCTTCGGCGACAGCACCACCAGCATCCTGATGAAGGTGGGCAAGACGACGACGAGCCTGTCGGTGAAGATGCAGGGCGAAGGCTATAGCAGCACGCTCGCCTATTCCACCGCGCAGACGAAGGCCGGTGTCACCATCAAGGCGACCTATACCGACAGCTTCAAGACCAAGATGAACTACAGCCTGAACCTCGAGAAGGACGGCGATTTCAGCAAGTTCAAGCTGGTCTACGCGCTCGGCACCGAGAAGATGACCATCACCTCGACGAAGATTTCCGGCGACGTGGTGACGTTCAAGGCGGTGGACGGCGACGGCGACGTGATCGGCACCGCCAAGCTGAACCTCAAGTCCTACGGCACCTATTACGACAAGAGCGACAAGTATTTCTTCGAATCGGCCAAGACCGCCGAACTCTTCAGCAAGCTCCAGCTGAAGTTCACCGGCATGAAGAAGAAGGCCGCCGAGCTGGCGGACGACGATCACAGCGGCGCCGATGCCTTCGTGTTCAAGAAGATGGCGGCGGCCGGCAGCGATCACGGCGATGCGGGCTTTGCCGCGCGGCCCTTCGCCATCGACGACGCCTCGGATGCGACGGGTTCCGACGCGTTCGATTTCCTCGCCTCGCAGGACCACGGCCACGCGGTCCACGCGGCCAAGCATGTGCCGGACCTCTTCTGAGCCGGCTTGAGACGACATGACGAAAACGGCGGAAGCGGCAGCGCTTCCGCCGTTTTCGTTTTGAGTGGCCTCAGCCGGCGACGGCGTTGATGACGAGGTAGAAGAGGGCGGAGATCGCGGCGGCGGACGGCAGCGTGACGATCCACGCGACGACGATGTTGCCGGCGATGCCCCAGCGCACGGCGGTGACGCGCCGCGCGGCGCCGACGCCGACGATCGCGCCGGTGATCGTGTGCGTGGTGGAGACCGGGATGCCGAGCCAGGTGGCGGCGAAGAGGGTGATCGCCCCGCCGGTTTCCGCGCAGAAGCCCTGCATCGGGTTGAGGCGGGTGATCTTCGAGCCCATCGTGTGCACGATGCGCCAGCCGCCCATCAGGGTGCCGAGCGCCATGGCCGCCTGGCAGGTGATGACCACCCAGAAGGGCACGTAGAATTCACCCCCCAGATAGCCCTGCGAATAGAGCAGCACGGCGATGATGCCCATGGTCTTCTGCGCGTCGTTGCCGCCGTGGCCGAGCGAGTAGAGCGAGGCCGAGATGAACTGCATGATGCGGAAGGTGCGGTCGACGGCGAACGGCGTCTGGCGCACGAAGAGCCAGGACACGGTGAGCACGAGGACCAGCGCCAGCAGGAAGCCGAAGGCGGGCGACAGGAAGATGGCGCTCGCCGTCTTGATGAGGCCGCTCCAGACGACGGCGTCGAAGCCGGTCTTGGCAAGACCCGCGCCGACCAGGCCGCCGATGAGGGCGTGCGAGGAGGAGGAGGGGATGCCGAAGATCCAGGTGACGACGTTCCAGATGATCGCGCCCATCAGCGCCGCGAAGATGACGAGCGGGCTGACGATGTCGGGATCGATGATGCCCTTGCCGAGCGTCTCGGCGACATGCAGGCCGAAGAACAGGAAGGCGATGAAATTGAAGAAGGCCGCCCACATGACGGCATATTGCGGGCGCAGCACGCGCGTCGAGACGATCGTGGCGATCGAGTTCGCCGCATCGTGCAGGCCGTTCAGGAAATCGAACAGCAGCGCGATGCCGACGAGGCCGACGAGCAGCGGGAAGGCGAGGGAGGCGTCCATCAGACGTTCTCGATCACGATACCGCTGATTTCATTGGCGACGTCCTCGAAGCGGTCGACGACCTTCTCGAGCTCGCCATAGATCTCGCTGCCGATGATATAGGCCATCGGATCGGTCTTGCCGTATTGCCGGAAGAGGTCCTTGAGGCCCTGGTCGTGCAATTCGTCCGAGCGGCCCTCGACGCGGGTGACCTCCTCGGCGATCGCGCTGAGGCGGCCGGCATGCACGCCCACCTTGTCGAGCAGCGGAATGGCCTCGGCCACGAGATGGGCGGCCTTGACGACGGCTTCGCCCATTTCCTGCATGCCGGGCTGGAAGCTCGTCTGCTCGTAGAGGCGGATGGTCTTGACCGTCTTGTGCATCATGTCGATGGCGTCGTCCATCGACTGGATCAGGTCCTTGATGTCGCCGCGGTCGAAGGGGGTGATGAAGCTGCGGCGCACGGCGAGCAGCACTTCGCGCGTGATGTCGTCGGCCTTGTCTTCCAGTTCGACGATGCGGTTGCAGTGTCTTTCCATCTCCGGCCCGCCGGCAAGGAGCGCCTGGAGCGCCTCGGCGGCGCCGACGACGGTGCGGGAATGTTGCTCGAAGAGATCGAAGAAACGATCCTCGCGCGGCATGAGTTTGCGAAACAGCGAAAGCATGGATGCCCCTTACGTGGCTGGGGTTGTCATGCCGCTGTCATAATTGACCGTCTATCCGCTGAAAAGCGCTGATTCGCGCTTGCCACAATTCTGTTGCGGATGCGGTAAACGGGCCGCGGCCGGCTCAGGGAACGATCTTGAAGGGCTGCTCGCTGATCGCGACGGCCCCGCTTGCGGCGTCGCGGAAGCGATAGCGCAGCACATAGTCGCCGGCCGGCGGGCCGCTGAGATTGAGCGTCAGCTTGGCGAAGACCTCCTGGTTGCGCACGCTGCCCTTGAAGTCGAAGGAGCCGAAGGCCTTCTGCTCGGCCAGCACCGTGCCCTTCGGGTCGAGCAGTTCCAGGTCGACGGTGAAATGCGATTCGAGCAGGCCGCCGTCGGCCGGCCGCCAGGTCAGGCCGACCGGCTCGACATAGGAGATCAGCGCCTCGCCGGCCTTGAAGCTCGCCTCCGGCCGCACCGCATACATGCCGTAGCCTTCCGGTGCCGCCGAGACGAACACGGCCTTGCCGATCGAGAAGGGCAGCGTGGCGGCGAAGGCGCCGAAGGCGTCGCGGATGGTGGTGTGCGCGCCCACCGTGTCGCCGGCGGCGGCCTGCTCCTCCGCCTTCCTGGCCGCGTCCGCAAGCGGGCCGGCAAGGGCGAAGGTGGGTGCGAGCGCGGCGACAAAGGCCATGCGCAACAGGGACTTCGACACGAACATTCCGTCTTCCTCCAGCCGGTTGGGCGGCAGGATGCGAAGAAGCATGGCAACAGTCAAGAACGCCCGCGATCAGCTCTTCCAGAAGAGCGGGGTCAGGATGACGAGCACGGTCAGGATTTCGAGACGGCCGAGCAGCATCAGGAGGGAAAGCACGTAGAGCGCCGCGTCGTGGAAACCGGCGAAGCTGCCCGCCGGCCCGATCGCCTGCGTGACGCCGGGGCCGACATTCGACAGCGAGGTGGCGGCCGCCGAGATCGCCGTCAGCACGTCGTAGCCCATCAGGGCGAGGAGGATCGCCCCGAGGGCCGAGATCGCGACATAGGTGATGAAGAACAGGAAGACGCTGCGCTGGAAATCGGCGTCGACGGTCATGGAGCCGTAGCGCACGGCATGGATGCCGTCCGGATAGATCAGCCGGTAGAGGCCGGTGCGGATGAAATTGAACAGGATGATCAGGCGGTAGGCTTTTAGGCCCCCGGAGGTCGAGCCCGAACAGCCGCCCATGAAGGTGGCGACGAAGGCGAGCGCCACGATGAAATGGCCCCATTGCGTATAGTCGTCGCTGGCAAAGCCGGTCGTCGACAGGATGGATGCCACGGTGAAGAAGGAATGGGCCAGCGCCTCGTGGAAGTTGACGCCGTTTTCCAGCCGCTGGAACACGCTCGCCGCGACGGCGAAGAGCGCGAGATAGCCGAGGAAGACGCGGATCTGTGGGTCGCGCCATGCATCGAGCCGCCCGCGCACGACGAAGAGGATGAGCAGCGAGAAGGGCAGGCTGGAGAGCGTCATGAAGAAGGTGGCGGCCCACAGGAGCGGCAGGCTCCCGAAATAGCCGAAGGAGGCGTCGTGCGTCGACAGCCCGCCGGTCGCCACCGTCGACATGGCGTGGTTCAGCGCGTCGAAGCGGCTCATGCCGAGCGCGGCGTAGACGACGGCGCACAAAAGCGTGATGCCGACATAAAGGGCGAGGAAGGCGCGGGTATAGCTGGCGATGCGGGCGAAAGGCTTGTCGGCCGTGTCGGACGATTCGAGCTTGAAGAAGGACATGCCCCCGACGCGCAGATAGGGCATGACGAAGAGGCCGAGCGCGAGAATGCCGACGCCGCCGAGCCAATGCAGCAGCGAGCGCCACATGAGGACGCCCGGCGGCGCGTCGTCGAGGCCGGTGATGACGGTCGAGCCCGTCGTGCTGATCGCCGAGACCGATTCGAAGAAGGCCTGCGCGAAGGTGAGGTTCAGCGAGGACAGCCAGAGCGGAATGGCGCCGATGATGCTGCCGGAAAGCCAGAGCATGTTGACGACGAGAAAGCCCATGCGCTTGTTGAACGGCGGCGGGCCGGCGCGCGTTGCCGCGGCCGTCGCCAGCGACAGGCCCCCGGCCATGAAGGCGGAGAAGAAGAAGACCTCCGAATCGGGATGGCCGTAATAGACGTCGATGATGGCCGGGATCAGCATCGCCACGGAAAGATAGATCCCGCTGATCGCTGCGATATTGATGGCGGATCGGAAGATGGTGGCGTTCAAGTTCGGGTCTCGAAGCGGCCATGGCGGCCAGGGCGGGTGGTAACCGTCGCGTCGATATGCCATAGCCTTTGCATCGTCCAAACTCAAGGACGGCCTCTCTGGCCGTCCGTCGCGGTGCGGACCGGTTCCGCTTCGGGGCGGATGCGGCCGCGCGGCATCGGAAAGGTTTGAAGAATGACCGGCCCTTTCTGCCTCTGTCCTTGCTTCACAGCGGGATACGCAGTTTCCTGAACCCAATCCATCGAACACGGACCCGAGCATGACATCCGACGTCGACACGGCCCTGGAGGCCCTGCGCGGCCTCTTCCCCGAAACGCCGCTCCAGCTGAACGAACACCTTTCCGCCCGCTACGGCGCGGAGATTTACCTCAAGCGCGAAGACCTTTCGCCGGTGCGCTCCTACAAGATCCGCGGCGCGTTCAACTTCTTCCGCAAGGTTCTCGCCAGGCCCGACGGCGCACGCAGCTTCGTCTGCGCCTCGGCCGGCAACCACGCGCAGGGATTTGCCTTCGTCTGCCGCCATTTCGGCG
>CAMLOC010000219.1 GCA_946481465.1 uncultured Shinella sp.
CTTGGCGCGGGAAGTTACGCCACGTTTTACGCGTGCCATGTCATGATCTCCTTAAAGTGTCCAAATGTGCGGAAAAGTCTCAGAGACCGTTCGGCAGGTAGTTCTTGACGACCTTCTTGCCGTCAGCGTCGGCAAGAACCATGGTTCCGCGCGCGTCGCGAATGAACTTGTTGGTACGCTTGATCATGCCGTGGCGCTTGCCGGCGGCGGCTGCAACGACCTTGCCGGTCGCGGTGATCTTGAACCGCTTCTTGGCAGACGACTTCGTCTTCATCTTGGGCATTTTGCTACTCCATTCTTCTTGAATTCGAGACGCACTGACGAGATGCGCCTCCAGCGTAAAGAACGGCCACGGCATGCCCTGCCGGACCGTTCGGACGGCGGCTTGTAACCGATGTCCCTCGAAAGCGCAACCGGAATCCTTGGAAGCCGGATATCCGGAAGCCAGAAACGGAAAAGCCGCCCCGAAAGGCGGCTTCGATCCGGCGGTCCCAGGGTCGCGATTACCGCGGCGCCAGCACCATCATCATCTGGCGGCCTTCGAGCTTCGGCTCGGCCTCCACCTTGGCGATGGTCTGCGTGTCTTCCTTGACCTGCATCAGGAGCTTCATGCCGAGTTCCTGGTGGGCCATTTCGCGGCCGCGGAACTTCAGCGTCACCTTGACCTTGTCGCCTTCGTCGAAGAAGCGGTTCATCGCCTTCATCTTCACGTCATAGTCATGCGTGTCGATGTTCGGGCGCATCTTGATTTCCTTGATCTCGACGATCTTCTGCTTCTTGCGCGCTTCGGCCGCCTTCTTCTGGTTGGCGTATTTCAGCTTGCCCAGGTCAAGGATCTTGCAGACGGGCGGTTCGGAGTTCGGCGAAATCTCCACGAGATCGAGGCCGGCTTCTTCGGCCATGCGGAGCGCCTGATCGGTCGGGACGATACCGTGGTTGTTGCCGTCGGCATCGATAAGCTGAACCCGGGGAATCCGGATTTCCTTGTTGGAGCGCGGGCCGTCCTTGACGGGGGCTTCCGCTTTGAAGGGTCTGCGAATGGTCGTGTTCTCCTCGAACTGTTTCGATAGGTATGGATCTGCGTCGACCCGGCCGTTTGCCCGCCTGGCGGCGTTTTCCGGCAATGTGTTGATCGCGCTTGCGAAGTCAATAGCATGCCGCGTGGAAAAAATCACCACCTGTCCTTGCACGCGCGAATCTGGTCTAGCTCTCGGCAAAAGACCGGTCGGCGAGCGCTTTGCCGCGGCCGGGGCACAGGACAAGGAGATAGGCATGACGGCGTCGAACGGCAATGGAGCCGCTGCGGAATTCATCACCGTCGGCACGGGCGACGACGCCCGCGACATCGCGGTGGCGCTTCAGCCGGCCGCGCCCGGCAACGGGCTTGCCCACCTCGTCTGGCTCGGCGGCTACCGGTCCGACATGTCCGGCACCAAGGCGGTGGAGCTTGCCGGACTTGCCGCCCGGCTCGGCACCGGCTGCGTGCGCTTCGACTATTCCGGCCACGGCGCCTCGGGCGGCGCCTTCGTCGACGGCACGATCTCGCGCTGGCTGGAGGAGGCGCTGGCGGTGATCGGTCACGCGGCAGAAACGCTCGGCACGCGCCGCGCCGTGCTCGTCGGCTCCTCGATGGGCGGGTGGATCGCGCTGCGCGCCGTCGCCGAGCTTGCCCGGCGCGGCGGTGTCGACATCGCCGGCCTGGTGCTCATCGCGCCGGCACCGGACTTCACTTCCGAGCTGATCGAGCCGAACCTGACGGACGCCGAGCGCACGGCGCTGGCCGAGCGCGGCCAGTTCGAGGAACCGACGCCCTACGGCCCCGACCCGAACATCTACACGAGAAAACTCATCGAGGACGGCCGCGACAACCGCGTGCTGACGGGCGCGATCGAGACCGGCTGCCCCGTGCATATCCTGCAGGGTATGGCCGATCCGGATGTGCCCTACGGCCATGCGGTGCGCCTGATGGAACACCTTTCCGGCGACGACGTGGTGCTGACCATGATCCGCGACGGCGACCATCGCCTGTCGCGCCCGCAGGACATCGCCAGGATCCTCGAGGCGGCGGAGGCCCTCGCCCGCGGGCAGTGAAGCCTCCTCCGGATCACATTTTAACCATATTTCCGCATCGCCAATTCTCATGATTGACGAAGGCCCCACCTGACCGTTAACTCTTTGTTAACGATTAGGGGACGTTTCATGGCACGAATGATTGGTGCGAAGGCTGGGGTTGCGGCGGTGCTCGCCCTCCTCGTCTCTTCTTCCTCGGCTTTCACGGCGCCGGCTTCGGCACTGGCCATGCAGACCGGCGGCATCACGTCCCAGCCGATCGGCCACTACGAATTCTGTCAGACCAATGCTTCGGAGTGCCGCGCGGGCGTGCGCAACCAGGCGCCTGCCAAAGTGACGGCCTTCGGCTGGACGGTGGTGCGCGAGATCAATGCCGGCACCAACCGCGCCATCACGCCGATGACCGACAAGGACCTCTACGGCAAGGACGAGGTCTGGTCCTATCCGGACGGCGCGGGCGACTGCGAGGATTACGTTCTGCTCAAGCGCAAGAAGCTGATCGAAAAGGGCTTTGCCGCCGGCGACCTGCTGATCACCGTCGTGCGCAAGCCCGACGGCGAAGGCCATGCCGTGCTGACGCTGCGCACCACGGAAGGCGACTTCGTCCTCGACAACCTCAACAACGAGGTCAAGCTCTGGACGGAAACGCCCTATCGCTACCTGAAGCGCCAGGCCTCGTTCCATGCCGGCCGCTGGGTCTCGATCGAGAACGGCGACGCCGTCATGGTGTCGTCGGTCGGCCAGTAAGACACGTTTCCAAGGGGGACTGCGAAGGCCGCGGAGCGATCCGCGGCTTTTGCCGTTACGGAGAGGCCTGTGCCGGGGCGCCCTCGCCGATCCGCTTGTAGAAGAAGGTCGTCGCGCAGAACCGTCCGTCCGGATAGAGCGCATAGTCGGGAATGACGCCGGCACGCTGCCAGCCGAGGCGCTCGTAGACGGTTTCGGCGGGGCTGCCGGTGGCCGTGTCGAGCACCAGCACGGTCTTGCCGCGCCGCGCGGCCTCCGCTTCCGCGACCGTCATCAGCGCGCGGGCGATGCCGCGGCCGCGCTCGCTTTCCCTGACGAGCAGCTTCTTCACATCCGCCCGGTGCGGCTGGTTCGGCATCTGGCGGATGCCGACCTGCACCGTGCCGACGATGCGCCCGGCGCGCTCGGCGGCAAAGAGCAGTGTCGCCCCCGCGCCGACCGCCGCCGCCACGTCCTGCCAGAAGGGCAGCGCATCGGCCGGCCCGTAGGGCGCCATGAAGCCGACGGAGGCCCCGCCGGTCACGCAATCGGCCAGCACATCCGCCAGCTCGCCCATCCGGGCGCGGGTCTCGTCGGCATCGAGCAGCCTGATCTCGCTCATCTCGTCCTCATGGTTCAGGGTCGGCCGCGGTCCAGCACCACGGCATAATGCGCCGGTTCGTCACCGGGATTTTCGAAGACATGGCCCTCGGTGATGCTCATGTAGAGGCAATCCCCGGGGTGAAGATCGTGCACGGCCTCGCGAAGGGTCATGCGCAGCCGGCCGGAGAACAGCCAGACATGCTGCGTCATGCCGGCCCTGGCCGTCTCCGGCGGATAGGCGATGCGCGCGCCGGGCGGAAAGGTCACGTCGATCACCTCGACGCGCGAGGCCGTGTTGGGCGCCGAGACGGCGCGGCGCTGGTAGCCGGTTTCGGGATCACGCCAGACCACCTGGCCCTCGCGTCGCGACAGGGGATCACCCGCCTCCCCGGAAAAGGCGAAGAAGGCGGAGAGCGTCAGATCCAGCGCCGCACAGAGCCGCGAGAGCAGTTGCGCCGTCGGGCTCGCCTCGCCGCGCTCGATGCGCGAGATCATCGCCCGGCTGACGCCGGAAGCGGCCGCAAGGTCGTCCAGCGTCTGGCCGCGCGCCACGCGCAGCAGCCGCACCCGCTCGCCGATGGCACTTTCCAGAGGGTCGATCATGCTTTCCATTATCATGGAATAATTCTCTCTCATAATGGAGTCAACGGGCCGGACCCTGCCTCGAAAATATTTTCCGGCCATGCCGCTCCGGCGACAATGCGACCTCTTCCCGCCGGATAAGGTGCCGCAGCGAGAATCGGAGGGCGGGCGGATGACAGGTGAAGCACAGCGGGCGTCCTCGCTCTTTTCCATCACCGCCATCGTCGTTTCGATGACCTTCGTCGCCATCGGCAACGGCGTCATGCTGGCCTATGTGCCCTATGTGCTGTCGCGCGCCGACGCGCCGTCCTGGACGCCGGGCGCCGCCGTCACGGCCATCGCTTTCGGCGGGCTGGTCGGCTGCGTCATCGCCGGCCCCGTCATCCGCCGCGTCAGCCATGCCCGCGCCTTTTCCTGCTCGCTGGCGCTGGTCATCATCGCCGCCTTCCTCGTCGCGCTCGGCGTCAACCCGATCCTGTGGATCCTCGCGCGCTGCATCTACGGCGTGGCCGGCAATGCGAATTTCATCATCGCGCAGAGCTGGCTGAACCATGCCAGCGACAACCGCTGGCGCGGCAAGGCCATGTCCTTCTTCTACATGGCCTATGTGCTGGGGCTCGGCGTCGGCGCGTGGCTGTTCGGCCGCATGCCGGCGGACGGCAACCTCGCGCCGCTCGTCACCATCTTCGTCACCACCATCGCGCTGCTGCCGATCGGCCTCACCAAGCTGCCCACCCCGCCGGCGCCCGCCCGGGTCAGCGTCGATTTCGCCATGGCCTGGCGCAACTCGCCCGTCGCGCTGATCGGCGTGCTCGCCGCCGGCGGCCTTTCCATGGTCGTGCAGGGTTTCACGCCGATCTATGCCGCCACCAACGAGGTCGGCCAGGCGGATGTGGCGCTCCTGATGTTCGTCATGCAGTTCGGCCTCATCTTCGTGCAATACCCGCTCGGCACGCTTTCCGACCGCATCGACCGGCGCATCGTGCTGATCGCCACCTGCCTGCTGATCGCCGGCACCGCGGTCGCCGCCCTCTTCGTCTCCTTCCACGCCTTCGTCGTGCTCATGATCGTCTTCGCGCTCTGGGCGGGCGCCGTCGAAAGCGTCTATTCGATCGCCAACGCCCATGCCAACGACCGCACGGACCCCGAGGATTTCGTGCCGCTTGCCTCCACGCTGCTCGTCGCCTGGTCGACCTCCGCGACGCTGGTTCCGCTGGCCGTGACGGCGCTGACGCCGGCCTTCGGCCCGCAGACCTTCATCTACGCCGCCATGGCCGTAGCGCTTCTCTATGCCGCCTTCGTCGCCCAACGACTGCGGCTGCGCGAGACGGTGCCGCCGGAGGCGCGGGAGACCTTCGAGATCCGAAGCGCGCAGGTGCCGAATGCCGGCGCGCTCGTCGAAGGCGACAAAGCCCCGGAATAGCGGCGTTCGCACGCGCGAAACCCTTCATTTACCGCTTTGCGGGAATCTTCCCCGCTGCTATATGGCGCGCATGAGCACCAATAATTCGACGCCCCTCGACCATATCCGCAACTTCTCGATCGTGGCCCATATCGACCACGGCAAGTCGACGCTCGCCGACCGGCTGATCCAGTCGACCGGCGGCCTTGCCGACCGCGAGATGTCGGAGCAGGTCCTCGACAACATGGACATCGAGCGCGAGCGCGGCATCACCATCAAGGCCCAGACCGTGCGCCTGCACTACAAGGCGAATGACGGCGAGACCTATGTGCTGAACCTCATCGACACGCCCGGCCATGTCGACTTCGCCTACGAGGTCTCGCGCTCGCTGTCGGCCTGCGAGGGTTCGCTGCTCGTCGTCGACGCCTCGCAGGGCGTGGAAGCCCAGACCCTGGCCAACGTCTACCAGGCGATCGACAACAACCACGAGCTCGTCACCGTGCTCAACAAGATCGACCTTCCGGCGGCCGAACCCGACCGCATCAAGGAACAGATCGAGGAGGTGATCGGCATCGACGCCTCCGACGCCGTGCTGATCTCGGCCAAGACGGGCCTCGGCATTCCCGACGTGCTCGAAGCGATCGTCCAGCGCCTGCCCGCGCCGAAAAGCGAGGGTGGCGAGAAGGCACCGCTGAAGGCCCTCCTCGTCGACAGCTGGTACGATACCTATCTCGGCGTCATGGTTCTCGTGCGCGTCATCGAGGGCCGGCTTTCGAAGGGCCAGACGGTCCGCATGATGGGCACGGACGCGAAATACACGGTCGAGCGCGTCGGCGTGCTGACGCCGAAGATGGTGGCGATGGATTCGCTCGGCCCGGGCGAGATCGGCTTCATCACCGCTTCGATCAAGGAAGTGGCCGATACCCGCGTCGGCGACACGATTACCGACGACCGCCGCCCGACGGAAAAGGCCCTGCCGGGCTTCAAGCCCGCCCAGCCGGTCGTCTTCTGCGGCCTCTTCCCGGTCGATGCCGCCGATTTCGAGGACCTGCGCGCTGCCATGGGCAAGCTGCGTCTCAACGACGCCTCCTTCTCGTTTGAAATGGAGAGCTCGGCCGCCCTCGGCT
>CAMLOC010000220.1 GCA_946481465.1 uncultured Shinella sp.
TGTCAGGGAAAAGTGGGAACCGGTTTTCCCGAAGAGACAAACGAAAACAAAGAAACCTAGAACCTGTCAGGTTCGGAATGAACCTGACAGGTTCTAGGGCCGCACGCTCTTGCGCCAGGCGACCTGCGTCGGCAGGCGCTTGGGCGGGGCGGGGTCGGCCTCGTCCTTCTCGATGATGGAGACGATATGGTCGGCGATCTCGCCGATCGGCTGGCGGAAGGTGGTGAGGTTGTAGCCGAGCCAGCCGGCCTGCGGGATATCGTCGAAGCCGACGACGCACAGCGCCTCGGGAATGTCGAGGCGGAATTCCAGTCGCGCCACATCCATGAAGCCGAGCGCCAGCAGGTCGGTGACGCAGAACACGCCGTCCGGCCGGCTGGAGGCGCCGAGCAGCTGGCGGGCGCCCTCTGCGCCGGTCGCGTAGCTGGTCGGCCCGGCGCGGCTCACAGGCGCGTCGATGCCGAGTTCGGATGCGGCCGCAACGAAGGCCCGTTCGCGCGCCACGATGCTCGGCGTGCCCGCCGTCGAGCTGACGACGGCCAGGCGCCGGCAGCCGGCGCGGTGCAGCATCAGGCAGGCCTCGCGCGCCGCGCTCTCGTTTTCCACCAGCACGATCTCCGGTCCCCCGATCAGGTCGTCGCGGTTGATGAGGATGACGCGCTGGCCGTTCTCGATGCAGGTCTCGATCAGCGAGACGGGCGGCGCGCCGGACACCACCACCGTGGCGTCGGCGCGGTAGTTCAGCGTCTGGCGCAGCGCCGCCTCGACATTGTCCGGCTGGCCGGCGGTGTTCAGCACCATCACCACCTTGCCGATCGCCTGCAGCTTGCGCGTGGTGATCTCCACCACGTTGGAATGGAAGGGCGCCTGCAGCTCCGCCACGATCATGCAGACGATGCCCGACCGGTGATGGATCAGCCCGCGCGCCAGGTGGTTGACGTGGTAGCCGAGCTTTTCCGCCGCCGCGAGCACCTTGGCGCGCGTCGCCGGCGAAACGCTGGCCCCGTCGGTGAAGGTGCGCGAGACGGCCGAGCGCGAGACGCCCGCAAGCTCGGCCACGCGGATGGCGCTGACCGAGGCCTTTTTCGGCCTGGACCTG
The DNA here is from genome assembly GCA_946481465.1 of uncultured Shinella sp. The sequence continues at coordinate 1,100 of CAMLOC010000220.1, forward strand.
GATGTCGACACGTCTTGCTGCCTCCTGTAGCGTCTGTGCATATTTGCGCATAGTCTTCGCCCTGTGCAAAGCCGCAGCGCGGCAGATTTCCCCGGAAAAGCAGGAAATTGATGTGGAAGCCCCGCCCGGTTCCGCGCCCACCTTCGCACAGGTTTTCGCACGCCTGTGCAAGAGGCCCCGTGCCGATCCGGCGCGGCCAAGGGAACGCAAAATCATCTTTCGCGTTATGGCTGCATGACGGACCTGAACAAGACGGATGAACGGCGGGAAGAGGCGCTCTGGAGCCTGGCGCGGGCGCATTCCCCGCTCATCGGCACCGCCATTCACGATGGCCACCTGCTGCGCGGCGACCTTGCCGCGCGCATGAAGCTCGACGCCGCCGGCCGGCTGCGCGAGGAGGACCCGTTCACCGCCGCCTTCATCGGCGATCTCGGCAACCGCCTCGTCGTCCACCGCTCGCGCTTCGAGGTGGACCTCAACCGGCCACGCGAAGGGGCGGTCTACCTCAGCCCGGAGCAGGCCTGGGGCCTCGACATCTGGGCCGAACCGCCCGGCGAAGAGGCGCTGGAAAGCCTGCTCGGCCAGCACGACGGCTATTATGCCCTGCTGAAGGCCGTGCTGTCGGACATTCAGCGCGCCCATGGCCGTTTCGTCCTTCTCGACATGCACAGCTACAACCACCGCCGCGCCGGCCCCGATGCGCCGCCGACGGAGCAGGCCGATGCGCCGGATATCAATATCGGCACCTTCTCCATGGACCGGGCCTACTGGGCGCCGGTGGTCGATGCCTTCATGGCCGCGCTGCGCGCGCAGCCTTTCGCCGGCCGGCGGCTCGATGTGCGGGAGAACGTCGCCTTTGCCGGCAAGGGCGAGCAGACGCGCTTCGTGCACGCGCATTTTCCGCGCAGCGGCTGCGCCATCGCCGTGGAATTCAAGAAGATCTTCATGGACGAGTGGACGGGCGAGCCCGACCGCGCCGCCATCGCCGCCCTTCGCGCCGCCGTCCGCGCCAGCCTGCCCGTGCTGGAGGCCGCGCTCGAGGCCATGCCGGCTGGAGACAAGCCATGAGCCCGCGCGCCCGCCGCAGGGAGGACCCGCTCGCCGCCGTCGCGGCGGCGCTGGAGCGCGGCCTACCCGTCCGGCTCGACCTGCCGCGCGGCGGCCGGCTGCATCTCGATCGTCCGCTGCCGTTTCTCGCCGTGCATCTCAACCGGCGCTCGGCGCCCGCCGCCCGCGCCGCGGCGATGGCGAATGCCGCCTATCTCATCGCCAATACGCTTTCCGAAGCGGCGGCCATCGTGCGGCTTGTCGCGAAACGGATGCGGGCGGAGTTCGGCGCCTTCCTCGTGCTCGATTTCGGCGAGCTCGCGCGTGACCAGCTTGCCGCGGACACGCCCTATCTTGCGCCGTTCGAGATCAGCGTCTCGGCCTCGCCCGATGCGGCGGCGGAGCGCGCGCAGTCGGCCTTCGTCGGCGCGGTGGAGAAGATCGAGGGCCGCTACCGCGCGCCGCGCATCGAGCGGCCGTCGCTGGCCGACGATCCCCATGCCGGCCTTGCCCGCCGCCTGCCGGATATCCCGACGCTCACGGTGCGCGTCGCGCCGATCTACCGGGTGCCCACCTCGCGCGCCGTCTATCCGGAGCTGCAAGGCCGGCTCGTCGCCCATCTGGTCGATGCGGGGCTGCGCGCGGCAAGCCGCTTCGCCCGCACCGAGACGGCGCTGGCGCCCGCCACCCACCGGGCGCTCGGCCGGCGCGTCTTCGTCGAAGCGGTGACCCGCGCCGACCGCGCCATGGACGATATCGCCGCCAGCTTCGATTTCCTGCTCGCCGTCACGCCGATCAATGCCGACGCCGCCTTCGAGGAGTTCCGCGCCGCTGGCTGTGAGCGCGCGCCGACCTTCCTCTACCGGCCGCTCGCCATCGACATCGCCGCGCGCAAGAAGGCGCTGTTCTCCATCGCCCTCGACCGGTTCGAGGATCCCGTCCTGGAAAAGCTCTACGGCGAGAAGCAGCAGGAGCTGGATCTCCAGCTTTCCATGCTCGCCGCCCGCGAGGATGCACGCTTCGTCGAGATGAGCCGCGCGCTCTACGGCTCCGTCGACGGCCGGCTGATGAAAGTCGCCGGCAATATCCTGGAGGCGACCGCCAAGCCCGGCCGCAAGGCCGCCCCGCAGGCGGTGGACCATCGCTATGTCGAGCGGCGGGCGCGGGCGATGATCGACCGCTACAGCGCGCAGTTCTCCGCCTTCGCGCCGACGGTCGAGGTGCGCAACGACCTTCCGCCGGGGCTGATGGTGTCGAGCGACCGGCTCTTGATCGCCCGCACCACGACGATGGCGCGCGAGCGGGTCGAGGCGCTGCTGAGCCACGAGGTCGGCGTGCACCTCCTCACCTATTGCAACGGCTCCGGCCACGGGCTGCGGCTTTTCCGCTCCGGCCTTGCCGGCTACGAGGGGGCGCAGGAGGGGCTGGCGGTGCTGGCCGAATATCTCGTCGGCGGCATGACGACGGCGCGCCTCCGGCTGATTGCGGCGCGGGTGGTCGCCTGCGCGGCCATGCTCGACGGGGCGGGCTTCGTGGAGACCTACCGGCTCCTGACGCGCGAGCACGGCTTTGCCCCGCCCGGCGCCTTCAACATCGCGCTGCGCCTTTACCGCGGCGGCGGGCTCGCCAAGGATGCGGTCTATCTGCGCGGGCTTCTCGAAATCCTCGCGCATCTGCGCGGCGGCGGTGATCTCGAACCGTTCTGGCTCGGCAAGATCGCGGCCCGCCACTTCGCCGTCATGCAGGAACTCAGCCTGCGCGGCCTTGCCAAGGCGCCCCGCCTGACGCCGCAATTCATGAGCGCCAAGGGCGCGGACGACCGTCTTGCCCGGCTGCGCGCCGGCCTTTCACCCCTCGATCTCATCGCCTGAGGAGGCTCTTCATGCGCATCGCTTTCTTCGTCAATTCCATTGCCGACGAAACCCCGCACTTCACCACGACCACGCTGGCGCTCGCCGCGCTGGGCCGCGGCCACGAGATCTGCTACGTCACGCCCGGCGATTTCGTGCTTCGCGCGGATGACAGCCTCGCCGTGCGCGGCCTCGTGCTGCCCTCGGCCGGCTACAAGAAGCCGGAGACGCTGCACAAGGACCTGCAGGGCGAGAACACCGAGACGCGCATCTTCGACGTCGCGGAGATCGACGTCCTCTTCCTGCGCAACGACCCCTCGCTCGACGTGACGGACCGGCCCTGGGCGGCCCATGCGGGAGCGCTGTTCGGGCGGCTTGCCGCCCTGCGCGGCACCCTCGTCGTCAACGATCCGGCGGGCCTCGCCAAGGCGCAGAACAAGCTCTACCTGCAGGACTTCCCGCCCTCCGTGCGCCCGGCCACGCTGGTCTCCAAGAGCATCGAGGAGATCCGCGGCTTCATCGCCGGCGAGAAGAAGAAGGGGGCGATCATCAAGCCCTTGCAGGGCTCGGGCGGCAAGAACGTCTTCAAGGTCGCCTCGCCCGACGACCAGAACCTCAACCAGATCTTCGAGGCGGTGAGCGGCGAGGGCTATCTCATCGCCCAGAGCTTCATGCCCGAGGCGAGCGAGGGCGACGTGCGCTTCTTCGTCATGAACGGCCGGCCGCTGATGCGCGACGGCAAATACGCCGCCTTCCGCCGCGTGCCGGCCAAGGGCGAGATCCGCTCCAACGTGCATGTCGGCGGCGGGCCGGCGCCGGTGGAGGTGACGCCCGCCATGCTCGCCGTCGTCGAGGCGGTGCGCCCCAAGCTCGTCGAGGACGGCATGTTCCTCGTCGGCCTCGATATCGTCGGCGACAAGATCCTGGAGATCAACGTCTTCACGCCGGGCGGGCTCGGCAACCTGGCCCAGCTCTACGAGACCAATTTCTCCGACACGGTCATCGCCGCGCTGGAGGAGAAGATCGCCATGCGCGAGGCCTATGGCGGGCGGCTGGACAACAGCCGGCTCGCCACGCTGTGAGGCCGCGCCCGGCGGGCCGCAAAGACGGCAGGCGCGGGGCATCGAATCCTGTATGAAGGCAGGATAGAGCATTTCCAGCCGAAGCGAGATCGCTTCGGCGTCGGATAATGCACTAGTTGCACTCAACGGGGCATTTCATGGATATCGACCGGGCGCGCACCTTCCTCGAAATCGTCCATACCGGCAGCTTCCTGAAGGCGTCCGAGCGGCTGCACATCACCCAGACCACGGTCAGCGCGCGCATCCGCACGCTGGAGGAAGCGCTGGGGCGCAAGCTTTTCGTGCGCACGCGCAATGGCGCCGCACTGACCGCCGCGGGCCGCGAATTCGAGCGTTTCGCCCAGTCCTTCGTCCAGGTGTGGGAGCGCGCGCGCCAGCAGCTCACCGTGCCGCCCGGCCGCACCTCCGTCGTGGCGGTGGGCGGCGAGATGAGCCTGTGGAACCCGCTTCTGCTCGACTGGCTCGTCTGGATGAAGGGCAATTGCCCGGCGATCGCCGTCCATGCGCGGGTCGGCATTGCCGACCTGCTGCTCGAACAGCTTCGCACCGGCGTGCTCGACATTGCCGTCCTCTATGCGCCGAAGCTGATGCCGGGCTTCCGGGTCGAGCTGGTGGAGGAGGAGCGGCTGGTGCTGGTGCGCAAGGCAGGCGGCCCGAGCGACGGCGGCGCGCCGGACTATGTGCATGTCGACTGGGGCTCGCAATTTGCCGGGCAGGGCGGCTTCGGCACGGCGGCCTTCGCCGAGCCGGCGCTGCAGGTGGATTTCGGCCCGCTCGCCCTTCACTATATCCTGCGCACCGGCGGCATGGGTTATTTCCGCCGGGGCACGGTCGCGCCCTATCTTGCGGCAGGGGATCTCGAACGGCTGGAGGACGCGCCCGAATTCCCCTATCCGGTCTATGCCGTCTATCCGGAAGCGGCCGAGGGCCGCCGCGACGTGCAGGACGCCCTCGGCGGCCTCCGGCAGGTCGCGCCCTGACGCGCTACTCCGCCGCCGCGGCCCGGCATCCCTCGATGATGCCGCGGATCTCCCCGCGGCAGGAACCGCAATTGGTGCCGGCATTGAGGGCCGCGCCCACCGCTTCGACGCTGTTGCACCCGCCGCGCACCGCCGCGACGATCTGGTTGGCGCCGACGGAAAAGCAGGCGCAGACCGTGGCGCCGGGATCCGGCTTGTCCGCCCCCGGCCGGCCGGCGACCAGGGAGAAGCGCTTGCGCGGGTTCGTATGCGCGGCGGCAAGCTCGGCGATCGCCCAGTTGCGCGCCACCGCCACCGGCTCGCGCGCGAGGAAGAAGGCGGCGAGCAGCCTTGGCCCGTCGAAGAAGGCGAGGCGGATCTCGCCCGTCTGCCGGTCGGCATAGCCGAGCGGCTCGACATCGCCGGGGATGGCGAAGGCGCGGCGGCACCAGCCGGCCCAGTCCTCCGCCGC
>CAMLOC010000221.1 GCA_946481465.1 uncultured Shinella sp.
TGTTTTCAAGCGCTTTCCCCCTTTTCGCGACCCGTCGCCGCATGCTACCCGGCAAGGACGCATGAGGAGAGAGAAATTGCAGGAAGATCACGTCAAGCTCTTGCTCGCCGAAATCGGCCGCATCAACGCCGCGCTGGAGCGCCTCGCCGGCCCCGCACCCGCCGTCAACGACTGGAACGCCGCCGAGGTGTTCGTCTGGTCGCCGGCCCGCCAGCACCTCCAGCCGGTGAGGCGGCCGAACCGCATCGAGATCGACTTGATCCGCGGCGTCGACCATGTCCGCGACATCCTCGTCGACAACACGGTGCGCTTTGCCCGCGGCCTGCCGGCCAACAACGTGCTGCTCTGGGGCGCGCGCGGCATGGGCAAGTCCTCGCTGGTAAAATCCGTCCACGCACTCGCCGCCAAGGAGACGGGCAACGGCTTGAAGCTGGTGGAGGTGCACCGTGAGGACATCGCCACGCTGCCGGCGCTGATGGATATCCTCAAGGAAGCGCCCTGCCCGGTCATCATCTTCTGCGACGACCTGTCCTTCGACCATGACGACACGTCCTACAAGTCGCTGAAGGCGGCGCTGGACGGCGGCGTGGAGGGCCGGCCGGACAATGTGCTGCTCTACGCCACCTCCAACCGCCGCCACCTGCTGCCGCGCGACATGATGGAGAACGAGCAGTCGACGGCGATCAACCCGTCGGAGGCGGTGGAGGAGAAGGTCTCGCTTTCCGACCGCTTCGGCCTCTGGCTCGGCTTCTACAAGTGCAGCCAGGCCGAATATATCGAGATGATCGACGGCTACGCCCGGCATTTCGACCTGGGTATCCCGGCCGAACAACTGCATGCGGAAGCGCTGGAATGGGCGACGACCCGCGGTTCGCGCTCCGGCCGCGTCGCCTGGCAATATGTGCAGGATCTCGCAGGCCGCCTCGGCAAGCCGCTCGTCAAATAAGAAAGGCGGCGGAACCACCTTCCTTTGGTCGGTAAACCTCGCCCCACCCTCTGTCGCCATCCTCGGCCCTGAGCCGAGGATCCGCGACGTGGCCTGGATGGATGGTCGGGTCAGGCCCGACCATGACGGAGGAGAGGTCGGGCGGCTTTATCAGAAACAACAAGGCCCGGTCGAACCGGGCCTTGTTGTTTTTTTATGGACGATCAACCTATTCGAGGAAGGTCATCGGGTTGACCGGCGTTGCGTTCTTGCGCACCTCGAAGTGAACCTTCGGGCGGGTGGCGTTGCCGCTCATGCCGGACGTCGCGACGGTCTGGCCGCGCTGGATCTTCTGGCCGCGCTGGACGCTGAGGTCGCCGGCATGGCCGTAGACCGTGACGGTGCCGTCGTCGTGGCGCACGAGGACGGCGTTGCCGAGTTCCTTCAGGCTGGAGCCGGCATAGATGACCACGCCGTTCTCGGCGGCCTTGATGGGCGTGCCCTCGGGAACGGAGATGTCGATGCCGTCATTGCGGTTGCCGTCGACATTCGCGCCGTAGCCGGCGATGACCGCGCCGCGCACCGGCCAGCGATACTTGCCGATGCCGGTCGATTCGGGCGCCTCGTCCGTGACGTCGGATTTCGCCGCCACTTCCGTGACCGAAACGGTCTTCACCGGCGCCTTGTAGGCTTCCGGCTTCTTTTCCGCCGTCTCTACGGCCTTTTCCTTCTTCGAAGGAACCGATGCGGTCACCGTCTTGTCGGTGGTCGTCTCGGCCGCGGCCACGCTGCCGCCGGCCGGGATGACGAGATTCTGGCCGATGCGGATCGACGCGGTCGTCAGCCCGTTCGCCTTCTTCAGCGCATCGACGGAAACGCCGTTGCTGCGCGCGATCTTGGCGAGCGAATCACCCGGCTTGACCTCGTAGCCGCCCTTGCCCTTGCCTTCGCCGGCATCGGCGACGTTCGAATTCGTCTGGCCGCTTTCCGACTTCAGCTTTTCGCGGCTGGAGGTGGTCGGCAGGATGGCGACGTTCTGCTCGCCCTTGCGCTCCGGCGTCGGCAGCTTGTTGTCGACCTTCAGCGTGCTGTCGGTCGAGGCCTTGGCCGCGCTTGCCGTGGTGCTGAAGGTCGGGATGACGATCTTCTGGCCCGGCTCGGCATCCGAGGCGCGCTTGAGGTTGTTGGCCGCGAGGATTTCCTTTTCCGGCACGCCGTAGCGGTTGGCGAGCGTCTTCACGCTTTCGCCCTGGCGCAGCATGACGACCGGCGCATTGGCCGTCGACCAGCCGGCCTTGCCCTTGTTGACGGTCGCCGTCGTCAGCGTATCCGCGTCCTCGACGATGGCCTTCGCCTTGCGTTCGGGAAGCTGCTGGCCGAGGGCGACCTCGCGCTCGGCGGCCTGGCGGGCGCCTGCGGTCGGGTCGGCAAGCTCGCCGCGCTGGACGCTCATCGGCGTCGTCGCGAGCCGCGTGCCGGAACCGCCGGTGGTCGCCGTGTTGATCGGATCGTAGGAAACGGCGCCCTGATCGGGGAACGGCTGGTTGAGCGCTTCCTCGCGCGAGCCGAGCTGGTCGGCCGTCGCGAACTGCTGGCCGTTGCCGACAGTGCCGCGCGGAACCGGATTGCCGCCGAGCAGCGTCCGGCGCGGGACCGAACTCGTCGTCATGTTGTCCTGGCCGGAGGAGGAGAAGAGACCGCCGAAACGCGAGGCGTCCGAGCTGCACCCGGTCGCAACGCTGGCCAGCAAGACGGCAACCGCGAGGCGGGTCGCGGTCCTGGCAAAACTCGGCGATACACTCTTACGCATATGACTACCCACTCGGTACGCTACTTGATGTGGACCGATTAAAGCGCGTTAGAGTTACTGCCCGGTTAAGGCGGGACCATCCGCATGGGTTTTTTGATGAATTGATAACCATGGCGCATCCGCGCCGCGGCGGCAAAGGCCTCAGAAGCCGGTCGCGTACATGGTGTCGGCGCGCGAGATGCGGCCGGAGACGACACGGGCGGCGTTCTCGAAATCGCCCTGGCTCGGCTGGAAGATCGCCGAGATGGGGGTGGCGCGCCTGCCGCCCTTGCCCTCGCCGGCAGTGGCGTTTTCGAGGGCGGCATCGGGCGCCGTCATGTCGAGGGCGCTTTCATTATAGGCGATGGCGCGCAGTGCCGTGACGGCGGGTTCACGCGTGCCGGCATAGCGGGCGCTGCGCTGGTCCTCGGCCGGCATGCTGTCGAAATATTCGATATAGGCGCGGTAATAGGCCTTGCGGTCGCCGTCCTCGAGGAAGTGGCCGAAAGCGGCATATTCGCGCTTCTCCAGCGCGTCGGTATCGAGGTTCTCGCGCTCGGCGTCAGTAAGGGCGGGTTGACTGTAAGCCGTCTCTTCCCGAGCGACATTGAGGACCAGCAGCGCATCGACCGAAAGGCCGACATGGGCGGACGGGTCGTAGCTGCCGCCAGCCAGATTCGCGGTCGAGCCGGCTTCGGTGCTTTCCTCGACGGCCTTGCCCGCAGCCCTGGTCGCAAGGTAGGCGAGGCTGTCGCTGGTCGAGCTGCTGGCGATCCTGTTCGAGACGTGCATTTCCCTCTCCATCGGAACGGCCGTCGCGTTGGAAAACCGGCGTCCTGCGTGGAAGTTTCTGCTTCGTTACCGGCCTACGCCCCGAAGCTTGCGCGAAGCTTGCGCTGGTTAACAAAAGGTTAACGCGCTGTATTCGCGTCGGGAATTCGCGCGGAACGCGCAGACGGGCGCGCCGCCCATGCCGGTTTTCCAGCAAAAACGCGCAAAAGACTCAGGAGGCGGAGGCCTGCCGCATGAGAATGAACGGGCTGCGGGGATGGGTCAGAGGGCCTGTGCCATCTGGGGGACGATCGGCAGGTAGGGCACGTCGAAGAGGTCTTCGCGATCGAAGCGGCTGCCGGTCTTGACCAGCTTCAGCATGCGGCATTCGGTTTCGCCGACCATGACGGGGGCGATCAGCATGCCGCCGGAGACGAGCTGCTCGGCGAAGAAGCGCGGCAGGGCGGGAAAGGCGGCGGTGACGAGGATACGGTCGAAGGTCCCCTCGCCCGGCATGCCGTTGCTGCCGTCGGCCTGGCGCACGATGACGTTGCGGATGCCGGCCTTCTCGATCGACTGCTGCGCATTGGTGGCGAGCGTGCGGTAACGGTCGACCGTCAGCACGCGTTCCGTCAGGCGGCCCATGACGGCGGCGGTGAAGCCGGAGCCGGTGCCCACCTCCAGGATGCGCTGGCCGGCCTTGAGGTTCAGGAGGTGCAGGAGCCGCACGGCAAGGTCGATGCCCTCCATGAAGGAACCGCAGTCGAGCGGCAGGACGCGGCGCGAATAGGCCTCGCCGGCGAATTGCGGCGGCACGAAAAGCGTGCGCGGCGTCTGCTCCACGGCGGTCAGCAGGTCGAGATTGTTGATGCCCTGGCCGCGCAGGCGCAGGGCCAGCGCGGCAAAGCCCTCTTTCTCGATCACCCGTCCCGTGTTCAATCCACGTCCTCGCCGTTGAGCACGCGCTGCACGCGATCCAGCACGGTATAATCCGTCAGGTCGAGCTTCAGCGGCGTCACGGAGATCTTGTGGTTCTTCACCGCATGGATATCCGTGCCGCTGCGGAAATCGCCCTTCCGTTCGCCGAAGCGCAGCCAGTAGTAGGGGAAGCCGCGCCCGTCCAGGCGCTCGTCGATCGTCAGCCCGAAATCGAGCTTGCCCTGGCTGGTGACCTCGACGCCCTTGAGGTCCGCGGGCGCGCAGTTCGGGAAATTGATGTTGAAGAAGGTCCAGTCCGGCAGCTCGACATCCATGAGCTGGCGGATCAGCTTCGGCGCGAAGCTTTCGGCCACCTCCCACGGCACGACGCGGCCGCCGGCATGGTTGTAGGCCTGGCTCAGCGCCATGGACTTGATGCCCTGCAGCGTGCCCTCGATCGCGCCGGCGATCGTGCCCGAATAGGTGACGTCGTCGGCCATGTTGGCGCCGACATTGACGCCCGACAGCACGAGGTCCGGCTTCTCGTCGAGCACTTCGCGCACGCCCATGATGACGCAATCCGTCGGCGTGCCGCGCAGCGCATAGCGCTTGTCGTCGATCTTCCTGAGGCGCAGCGGCTCGGAGAGCGTCAGCGAATGGGCAAGGCCGCTCTGGTCCGTCTCCGGCGCGACGACCCAGACGTCGTCGGTCAGTTCGCGGGCGATCCGTTCGAGGGCCGCGAGGCCCTCGGCGTGGATGCCGTCGTCGTTCGTCAGTAGAATGCGCATGTCGTTTCCGTCTTCCGCCTCAGGCGGCCTTCTCGATCTTCTTCAGGCCGCCCATATAGGGCAGCAGTGCGTCCGGCACGGTAACCGAGCCGTCCTCGTTGAGGTAGTTCTCCATGACGGCGATCAGCGCGCGGCCGACGGCCGTGCCCGAACCGTTCAGCGTGTGCACGAACTTCGTCGCCTTGTCGTCCTTGCCACGGTAGCGCGCGTTCATGCGGCGGCCCTGGAAATCGCCGCAGACCGAGCAGGACGAAATTTCGCGGAACGTATCCTGCCCCGGCAGCCAGACTTCGAGGTCATAGGTCTTGCGCGCGCCGAACCCCATGTCGCCGGTGCACAGCGTCATGACGCGGTAGTGCAGGCCGAGGCGCTTCAGGATCTCCTCGGCGCAGGCCGTCATGCGCTCGTGCTCGTCGATCGCGCTTTCCGCGTCGGTGATCGAGACGAGCTCGCACTTCATGAACTGGTGCTGGCGCAGCATGCCGCGCGTGTCGCGCCCCGAGGAACCGGCTTCCGAGCGGAAGCACGGCGTCAGCGCGGTGAAACGCAGCGGCAGCTTCTCCTGGTCGAGGATCTCCTCGCGCACGAGGTTGGTGAGCGAGACCTCCGCGGTCGGGATCAGCCAGCGGCCATCCGTCGTGCGGAACAGGTCCTCGGAGAACTTCGGCAGCTGGCCGGTGCCGAACATGGCGTCGTCACGCACCAGCAGCGGCGCGTGCACTTCCGTATAGCCGTGCTCGCCGGTGTGCACGTCGATCATGAACTGGCCGAGGGCGCGTTCGAGGCGGGCGAGCTGGCCCTTCAGCACGGTGAAGCGCGAGCCGGCGATCTTGGCCGCGGCCTCGAAATCCATGTAGCCGAGGGCCTCGCCGATCTCGTAGTGCTCCAGCGCCTTGTGGTTCCAGCCGGGTTTTTCGCCCCATTTCAGCTTTTCCACATTGCCGGTCTCGTCCGTGCCGACCGGCACGTCGTCGAGCGGGATGTTCGGGATGCGCGAGAGGGCGTCGTTGAGCTCGGCCGTGACCTGGCGCTCCTCCTCTTCCGCCGCGGGAAGCTGGTCCTTGATCGCCGAGACTTCGGCCTTCAGTTTTTCCGCAAGTTCAGTGTTCTTGGCCGCCATCGCCGCGCCGATCTCCTTGGAGGCGGCGTTGCGGCGCGACTGCATGTCCTGCGCCTTCTGGATGACGCTGCGGCGCTTCTCGTCGAGGTCGATCAGCGTCGCTGCAAGGGGGCTCGCGCCGCGCTTTGCCAGAGCGGCGTCGAGAGCATCGGCATTGTCGCGGATCCATTTGATATCAAGCATTGTCGTT
>CAMLOC010000222.1 GCA_946481465.1 uncultured Shinella sp.
AGCACATTGGCGTCGAGCGGCAGGCTCGCCATGTAGACCACCGCGTCGGCGACATGTTTCACCGACATGGTCGGCTCGACGGCGGTCTCGCCGTTCGGCTGGAGCACGCCGGTGCTCATGCGCCGCGTCATGTCCGTCCCCGCATTGCCGATATCGATCTGGCCGCAGGCGATGTCGTATTTGCGCCCGTCGAGGGCGGTCGATTTGGTCAGGCCGGTAATGGCGTGCTTCGTCGCGGTATAGGGCGCGGAGTTCGGCCGCGGCGCGGTGGCCGAGATCGAGCCGTTGTTGATGATGCGCCCGCCGCGCGGCTGCTGGTCCTTCATCAGCCGGAAGGCCTGCTGCGTGCATAGGAAGGCACCCGTCAGGTTCGCCGCGACGATGCCGCTCCAGTCCGCAAAGGAGATGTCCTCCAGCAGCCCCGCGACATTGGAACCGGCATTGTTGACCAGCACGTCGAGCCGGCCGAAATCGCGCTTGATCTCGGCGAAGACCGCGGCGACCTGTTCCGGATCGCCGACATTGCAGGCAATCGCACGGACCGGCTTGCCGGTTTCCCCGGTAATCTCCGCCGCGGCCTTTTCAAGCACCGCGGCCCGGCGGCCGGTGATGACGACCGTGTAGCCCTCGGCGCTGAGGCCGCGGGCGATGGCAAGGCCGATGCCCGTGCCGCCGCCCGTTACCAGTGCGATCTTCCCCATGCCCGTCCTGCCCCATTCGGTCATGCTGTCCTCCTCCTTTGACATATCCTTCCGGTTTGCGCGAAAAGCGCCCCCGCTGCAAGCGCTCATGAAAAAGTCCCCGGCACCGGCCGGGGACTTCGTTGCGTCGTCCTTGGGAGGAGCTCAGAACAGAGCGGCCGTGCTCTTCAGCGTCACCCAGATGCCCCAGAGGAGCGGCAGGCCGACGATGGCCCAGGCGATCACCGCCCTGGCGTCGAGCCCGCCCGTGCCGATGCCGAAGGAACCGGTCGGACCGGCATTGGCGGCCGCCGACTTGGCCTGCAGGGAGGCGACCTCCTCTTCCGACATGAACCATTTGTCGGAAAGCGGCCGCACCAGCATGTTGGCGATGAGGCCGAGCGCCAGCATGCCGGCAAGGATGTACATCGTGCCGGTGTAGAGCGCCGGTCCCGGCGCCACGCCGGCGGCGATCTGCGCCTCGCGGATGTAGTTGACCACAACCGGGCCGACGATGCCGGCGGTCGCCCAGGCGGTCAGCAGACGGCCATGGATCGCGCCGACGAACTGCGTGCCGAAGATATCGGCAAGGTAGGCCGGCACGGTGGCGAAGCCCCCGCCATACATCGACAGGATGATGCCGAAGGAGAGCACGAAGAGCGCCTTGTTGCCCATGTCGGCAAGTGTCGGTGCCACGGCGTAGAGCACGATGCCGAGGATGAAGAAGGTATAGTAGGTGTTCTTGCGGCCGATCTTGTCGGAGAACGAGGCCCAGGCGAAGCGCCCGCCGATGTTGAACAGCGACAAAAGGCCGGTGAAGCCGGCGGCGATCGCCGCGATGGCCATCTTCTGGTCGGTATCGAGCTGGCCGAAGCTCAGTTCCGGCTGGCCGAGCAGGCGCCCGCCGAAGATTTCCTGCAGCATGGGCGAGGCCATGCCGATGACGCCGATGCCGGCCGAGACGTTGAGGCAGAGCGCCAGCCAGATCAGCCAGAACTGCGCCGTCTTGTGCGCGTCCCGCAGGTGGACGTGCCTGGTGGTGATCATCGCCGACTTCGAGGCCGGCGGCGTCCAGCCTTCCGGGCGCCAGCCGGCCGGCGGAATGCGGTAGCCGAAGGCGCCGCCCATCATGAAGCAGAAGTAGATGGCGGCCATGACGAGGAAGGTCTGCCAGACGCCGGCCGTCGTGTCGGTCTTGAAGACGTTCATCAGGAGATTGGCGAGCGGGGCACCGATCATCGCGCCGCCGCCGAAGCCCATGATCGCCATGCCGGTCGCCATGCCGCGCCGGTCCGGGAACCACTTGATCAGCGTGGAGACCGGCGAGATGTAACCGAGGCCGAGGCCGACGCCGCCGATGACGCCCGCGCCGAGCCACATCAGCCAGAGTTGATGGCTCATGACGCCAAGGGCCGCGACGACGATGCCGCCGCACCAGCAGCAGGCCGAGACGAAGCCCGCCTTGCGCGGGCCGACGCGCTCCAGCCAGCCGCCCCAGATGGCGGCCGAACAGCCGAGCAACACGAAGAACAGCGTATAGATCCAGCCGAGATCGGCGACGCGCCAGTTGCAGGTCGTCGTAAAGAGCGCGGACAGAAGATTGAGGTCGGCGCAAGCCGGATCGGCGGCGCCCGGAATGGACTTGGACAGCGGCAGCCAGAACACGCTGAAGCCGTAGGCCATGCCGATGCAAAGATGGATGGCGAGTGCCGCCGGCGGCACGAGCCAGCGGTTGAAGCCGGGCTTGGCGATGATGCGCTCCCGGTCGAGGATGCTGCCGGAATAGCCGCCGGCATAGGTCTCGGTCGATGCAGTCATTGGGTCTCCTCCGCGACGCACCCCTCGGTGCGAAGATTTTCGTTATGGGGAGCTGGCGAAAGCCGCCCTTCGGCGCCGGATGCCTGCATCCCTCTTGCAGACGGCCGGAAGCCGAACCTCCCGCGCGAAGCGTAGCAAGGCCCATGCCAGAGTGTATTTTGCGTAAAATCAATAACTTGCGCTGAGAAGCGGATTCAAGATGGACAGTTTGTCCCGGACGAAGGACAAACTGTCCGGTCAGGCCGCCTCCGGCAGCCAGATCGTGAAGGTGGCACCCTCGCCCGGCCGGCTCGCCACCGCGATGGCGCGCCCTGCCGCGTCACCAGCGTCTGGCTGATGGAAAGGCCGAGCCCCGTGCCCTCCTGCCGCTTCGTCGTGAAGAACGGATCGAAGACCTTCGCCACGAGATCCGGCCCCATGCCGACCCCGGTGTCGCTGACGACGATCTCGACGCCCGGGCGCCCGCCGCGCTCGCTGTCGCGGGTGACGATGGTGAGGCCGCCGCCGTCGGGCATGGCATGGATGGCGTTGACGACGAGGTTGACGACGACCTGCTGCAATTCGGTGCGGTTCATCAGCACCAGCCGTTCGGCCGTGTCCTCCAGCCGCACGGCGATCGCCGCCTTGGCGAGCAGGTGCTGGACGAGCGGCATGCAATCGGCCACCGCCATGCCCGGCGCGTGGCGATCGACGAAACCGGCGAATTCCTCCGGCTTGGCGAATTGCAGGAGCTTCGTGACGATCTGGCTGATGCGCTGGATCTGCTCGTCGAGCAGCTGGAACTCCACCTTGGCCAGTTCCGCCCGGTCGCCGACCACGGTGCGGATGACCTCCAGGTTGCCCTGCATGACGGCGATCGGGTTGTTGATCTCATGGGCGACGCCGGCGGTGATCTCGCCGATGGCGGCGAGCTTTTCCGACAGGATGAGCTGCTTGGTCGTCGCCTCCAGCCGGCGGTTGGCGAGTTGCAGTTCGCGCGTGCGCTCGTCCACGCGGGCGTTCAGCTCCTCGTTCCAGCGGCGCAGTTCCAGGTCGTTCTGCTCAAGCTGGTTCAGGAGATCGTCGAGATGCACGGCGACGCGGCCGATCTCGTCCTGGCTGTCGACCGGGCCGGTGCGCGCGCCGAGATCGCCGCTTTCCACCCGCGCGATGGTGGCGTCCACCCGCTCCAGCGGCTCGAAGATGCCGCGTGCCCAGCGCAGGAAGATCGGCACGCTGGCCGCCGTGATGGCGAGGAAGGCGGCGATGATGGTCAGCACCGTCTGGTACTTCGCCGCGGTGAACGGCGCCTCCAGAAAGCCGACATAGAGCATGCCGACGCGCTGGCCATGGCTGTCGGTGATCGGCTCGTAGGCGGAAATGTACCAGTCGTTGACGACGAAGGCGCTGTCGAGCCAGGTCTGCCCCTCGCCCAGCACCGCCGAGCGCACGGCAGCGGAAACGCGCGTGCCGAGCGCGCGCCGCCCCTCGAACAGGCGGACATTGGTGCTGATGCGCACGTCGTCGAGGAACAGCGTCGCCGTGCCCTGGCTGCCCTCCGGCAGGCTCGCCTCGCGGTAGACGAGATCGTTGATCGTGTCGATGAAGACGAGGTTCTGGTTGAGCAGGATGCCGCCGACGAGCACCGCCTTGCGCCCGTCGCCGAGCGTGACGGGGCTGGCGCTCTGCACGACCATGCCGCGCGTCTCCTCGGTGCGCTCGGTGGGCACCGCATTGGTCGTCGGCACCAGCGGCAGCCGCGCGCGGGCGGCAAGATCGGGCGACAGCCTTTCGAGGTCGGCATTCTCGAAGATGTCGATGCCCGTCGCCGGCTTTCCGGCCAGCGCGTCGCGGATGACCGGCCAGTCGGTACGCTGCGTCTCCGCCGTGGTCGCGGTCACGGAGACGACGAGCCGGCCGTCGGGCGCGATGATATAGAGGAAATCCAGCTCCAGCCGTGCCCGTGCCTCGTCGAGCAGGGTTTTCAGCGCGGCGTTGTCGCCCGCGCTGTCGCGAAACCGCACGGAGCCGCCGAGCGCGGTGACGTGCTCGCCCGTATTGTCGAGGATATGGGCGAGATACTGGTGCGCGATCGTCAGGTCGCCGTTGACCTTGGAGATCAGCGTCGCATCGAACTTCTCGTTCCAGCGGTAGACCGTGATGCCGAGCAGGAGCGGCAGGATCACCAGCATCGGCAGGAGCGCGATGGCGAGCAGCCGGTAGCGCACCGAGCGCGCCGGGCGGATGACGCCCTGCCTCACCTCACCCATCCCAGGCCGCCAGCTTGCGGTCGATGGTCTTGCGGGAAATGCCGAGCCGGCGCGCCGCCTCGTCGCGCCCGCCGTTGCAATCCGCCAGCACGGAGAGGATGTGGCGCCGCTCGATATCGGCGAGCGAGCCGGCCTCCGTTCCGCCCGGTGCCGCCGTCACTGCGCGCCCGAACCCTTCCGGGAAGCGGCCGAGGATCAGCGTGCGCTCGACGAGATTGCGCAACTCGCGCACATTGCCCGGCCAGTCATAGGCCGACAGCGCCCGGCGGGTCGCCTCGTCGATCGGCACGGCGGGCATGGCAAGCTGCGCCGACAGCTTCTTCATGAAGAGGCCGGTCAGCTCCACCGCGTCGCCGTCCCGGTCCTTCAGCGGCGGAAGATGGATCTGCATGACATTGATGCGGAAGAACAGGTCGGCGCGGAAGCGCCCGGCCTGCACCTCCTTCTCCAGCTCCGCATTGGTGGCGAAGACGAAGCGCAGGTCGACCGGCACCTCGCGTTCGGAACCGACGGGCCGCACCTTGCGGTCCTCCAGCACGCGCAGCAGCTTGCTTTGCGTGGCCGGCGGCATCTCGCTGATCTCGTCGAGGAAGAGCGTGCCGCCCTGCGCATGCAGGAACAGGCCCTCGCGCGCCCGCTCGGCGCCGGTGAAAGCGCCCTTCAGGTGGCCGAACAGCTCGCTTTCGATCATGTCCGGCGGGATCGCCCCGCAATTGACCGGCACGAAGGGCTTTGCCGCCCGGTCGGACAGCGCGTGCAGCGAGCGCGCCGCCACCTCCTTGCCCGTGCCCGACTGGCCGGTGAGCAGCACCGAGGTCGGCAGCGGCGCGACCCGGGCGATGGTTTCGCGCACGCGGGCGATGGCGGCCGATTCGCCGATCAGCCGGTCACGCAGGAGGATATGGTCGGAGGTCGCCCGCAATTCGTAGCGCAGCACGTAGTTCTCGCGCTGCAGGCGGATACGGTCGAGGCAGCGCGCCACGGCATTGAGCAGCTGGTTGGAGCGGAAGGGTTTCAGGATGAAATCGACCGCGCCGGCTCTCAGCGCCTGAATGGCGGTTTCGAGGTCCGCATAGGCCGTCATCAGGATGGCATCGGCGAAGAAGCCGATCGCGCGCTGCTCGGCGAGCCATTCCACGCCGTTCTTCTTCGGCATGATGTTGTCGAGGATGACCACGTCGAAGTGATTCTGGTCGAGCTTGCGCGAGGCCTCGTCCGTATCGGCTGCCAGTTCCAGTTGCCGGCAGCGCGGCCCGAGCGTGCGCATGAGGAAGTTGCGCATGCCCGGCTCGTCGTCGACGACGAGGATCGAGGCCTGCGCCAGCCACGGCCCGAATTCCGGGTCGGTTGACGTGTCGCGCAGCACGCGCGCGGCTTCAGTCGGCACCTCGTCTCCTCCCGATGATCAGGCGCGTCAGGATTGCGCGCCCGGATGCGAAAGCGCCGCGCGCTTTTGCCCGGACGGCTTGAACGCCTACCATAGAAAGCCGCCGCCGCAAGCACAAGGCGAGCGCGGCGGCGAAGCGGGAGGAATATCTTCAGGAGTGTAGACGAATGCGCTCGCGGCGTTCACGCATCGCCGCAAGTTCCTGTTCGACATGAATTTTCCGGGCATCCTCCATCGCCGCGGCGATGGTTTCGCTGATGACGCGGACACTGTCTTCCGAGATGAGCGGCGATGCCCCACGGCACTCCGCCGCATGCAGTTTGCAAAGCGCGCTGGCAAGCAGCCGCGCGTAGTCTTCCGG
>CAMLOC010000223.1 GCA_946481465.1 uncultured Shinella sp.
GCCTCGCCGGTGAGAGCAAGCAGCAAAGCACCGAGGACGGCGGCGAACCGCAGCGCGCCGCGCCTCGATCCGGCAGTGGGAATAGCCTGTTCCATCTGTTTCAAGCCTCACAATCCCGCAATCGACGGCATGTCGACGGATGTATCGCTTCGTTTCCTGCTTTCGTTCGCGGCGTAAAGATCCGCCGTCGTGCTCGCTCGCCGGTTCAGCGTGCTGCGCGCGGCCTCGTTGACCACGATGCCGTCGACAGCGACGCCGGCCACCGCCAGCTTGCGCAGCGCCGCAGTGGTCTGCAAAGGCTCCCCGCCGGCGGGAATGACAAGGACCGTCGTGCCGACCAGCGCCGACACGAGCAGCGCGCCCGATCCGCTCGACACCGCCACGGAATCGACGACGACGGCGTCGTAATTGCGCTTGAGCGTGGTGAGCAGCTTGGCAAAGGCCTCATGGCCGAGAACATGCTCGACCGGCCCTTCCGCCACGCCCGCGCAGACGAGATCGACGCCGGAGGCATCGCAGCGCACCACATCGTCGAGCGACGTGCCGTCCCGCCCCGCGACGAGATCGACGACGGTGCGGACCGGCTGGATCGAAAATTCCCGTGCCACCGCCGGAGCGCAGAGGTTCGCCTCCAGCAGCACGGTGCGCAGGCCCGTCGCGGCCAGCGAGCGGGCAAGGCAGGCGGCGATGAACGTCTTGCCCTCGCGCGGCCCGGCCGAGGTGACGGCAACCGTCAGCACATCGCCCGTGCGGGCGGACAGTCTCAGGCGCCCCTGAAGATCGGCGACGGCATGGGCGAAGGGCGCATTGCCCTGGCAGATCAGCTTGGCGATGCCCGAACGCTGGTGCTGCGACACTTCCGGAATGCGCCCGATGATCGGCACGCCCGCAGCCCCCTCATCGGGATGCGCGCGACGCAGGAGGAGCGAGCGCAGTTCGAGAAGGACAGTAATGAACAGCCCTGCGGCAAGACCGAGCACACCCCCGCCGAGCAGCCAGGCCGAGCCATCCGGGCTCGTGCGCGAGGAGGAAGGCATCGCCCGCGAAATGATCCGGGCCTCTGCCATGGCAATGCCGTCCTGCTCGATCGTCTGCTTGTAGCGGGCGAGATAGCTTTCATAGATCGCGCGGTTGGCGCTCGCCTCGCGGTCGAGCTGGTCGGCCTGGACGATCGCCCCGTTGGCGGCGGACATTTCCTTCTGCATCTGCCTGAGGCTCGCTTCCAGCCCGGCCTGCTGGCGCTTGGAGACCTCGATCTCGTTGCGCAGGCTCTCGACGATCTGCGAAACCTCCACCGAAATCTGCGCCTGGATCGTTTCGAGCTGCGACGTCAGTTCGGGGATTTGCGGGTTCTTCACCGCGCCGCTTTCGCTGATCGTCGCAAGCGCGCGCTTGAGGCGCGCTTCTTCCGTGCGCAATTGCTGGATCGCCGCCGAATTCAGGACTTCCGAAAGGGCAAGGCTGCTTTCGCCCTCGGAGACGTCGAGTGCGGTTTCGAGCCGTGCGGTAGCGCCGGCGACCTGCGCCCTGAGTTTTGCCAGTTCCGTGTTGAGGCCGCCGATCTGCTGCGACAGCAGCGTCGTGCCGTCCGATTTGACGATGCCGGATTTCTCGCGGAAGGCTGTGGCGGCGTGTTCGGAACGCTCCAGCTCGCTGCGCAGGCTGACGAGGCGCGTGCCGAGCCAGTCGCTGACATGCCGCGTCGCCGTCGTCTGCACATCCACCTGGTAGTCGATGTAGGCTTCCGCATAGGCATTGGCGGCAACGGCGACGAAATCCGGATTGATGCCGGTGAACGAGATATAGATCGTATAGGACCGCCCGTCATTGTTGACGCGCACGCCCGACAGGAGCTGTTCGAGCAGGACGCGGTCATCGATGGCCGGATGGGCCGTCGATTTTGCGTTGGCGCCCGCCTCCCCGGTCAGGCCCAGCCCCCTGGCGACATCCACGCCCGCCTTCCGCAGCAACAGCAGGACCTTTTCGCCCATGGAGCGCGAGGTCATGACGTCGATCTCGGTGCGCAGCGCCGGACTTTCCTGCGGCAGGGGCGAGATGACCGATTCCGTCGGAAGCGCCTGGAACTTGCGCACGTCGAGCGCCAGAACCGCCTCGGAGACGTAGCGCGGCGTCTGGTCGAGATAGCCGACCGTCGCGGCGGCAAGGCCCGCCGCGACGCAGGCAAGGATCAGCCATTTGCGATTCAAGATAGCCGCTATCGCCCGAGGAACGGCAAGTTCCTCGGAGAAGCCCGGGTTCCCCGACACGATCATGACACACGTCCTGTTGCGGGGCGCTAGACCCCTGCGAGATGGCGCCCGGCGTTGGGCAGGAGTTCGCCAACCTTGCAGGCGACCTCCGTGCGGTTTGTGGCGCCAAGCTTCTTCATGATGTTGCGAATATGGACCTTGACGGTGCTTTCGCACAGATTGAGTTCGCGGGCGATCATCTTGTTCGCCTTGCCGCGACGCAATGCCTCCGCCACGGCCGTCTGGCGCACGGTGAAAGCAGAGCGGACCGCCTTGCGGGCGGCAAAGCCGCCGAGCAGGCCCCGCATCGCGAGAACGCTGCTGGCCGGCACGAACTGGCCCCCGGCAATCGCCAGCCCGATCGCCTCGATGCACACATCGACATCGACGGAACTGGGAATGAAACCGTGCACGCCGAGATCGATGGCCTGCAGAACGTGGTCGAGGGTCTGGCTGTTGGAGAGCACCACGACCGGCACCGGCTCCAGCGTCGTCACCAATTGGGTGATCTCCTGCCGGATCGCCGTATCCGTGATGTCGGTGCTGCCGATATTGATGATCGCGACACGCAGGGTGCCGAGCGTCGCCTTGCATTGTTGCCAGCTTGCAAGACTGGAAAACGTAAAGATACTGATACCGATATGATGCGAAACAAGACTGTTTGCGAGGCATTCCCTGTCTAGATTGCGCTTGTCGAATATAGCCAGGTAATCATTTGCTGCGTACCTTTGTGGTGGATCTTCAACCCGCTCGTTCACGGCTTCCCGCCGCTCGACGCCGAGCGAGTTCCGCGATCGAAAGATATCGATTGACTGCCTCTCAAAACTTTGTTCGTCTTTCGCCATGACAACCCCTCACTATTCTCGGTTCGATATATTTGTCCTGCTCTGACGTAACTCCGGCATATTTTTTCAAGCTTTATTAGCGTTAACGTTTCACACCAGCAAATCAATCTACGTGATCGCCAGTTTTCTTGCCGTGAAAGCCTCCGCGAAGAACGAGGGCGACCGGCACTCCATTCCGCGGATGCGGGCAAGCCCCCGGAAAACATCCGCATGAAACCAGTCCTTTGATCTCTGCGTCGCAAAATGCTCCATGAGCAGATCGATCTTCCGCTCGATCATTCCCGGCAGGAGCGGCACGTAGGTATTGCGCTCGCAAAGGTCGCCGTCCCATTTCGGGATCTCGTATTCCAGTACGAAATGATCGCGAAAGACATTCGTGGTCAGCGCATTCAATTCGCGATGATCCTGGTGGGCATCGAGGCGGCTGTGCGTGAAAATCACGTCCGGCTCCGCCCGGCCGCGCAGGCCGAGGAGGAATTGCTTGATCTCCCGGCTCTGGCTTGGGAAATAGCTGTCCTCGAAGGTGCAGACCTCCACCGTCGTGGCCGCCGCCCCCTTCAGGAAAGCCGCGGCCGACCGGCGCGTCTCGGCCGCCCGCTCGGGCGTCCCGCTCATCACGCACCAGTGGACGTCGAGTTTCACGCCGGCTGCGATGAGCCCCAGGATCGTGCCGCCGACGCCGATCTCGATGTCGTCGGCATGGGCGCCGAGGCAAAGGATCCTCAACGGTTGCCCGACCGCGGCCATCGACAGCGCTTTCATGAGCGGCCAGCCCTTCGAAGGCTGGAAACCTGCCCGCCCGGCACGCGGCGCACCCACGGCAACTCGCCGCGCTCGACCATTTCCTCCAGCATCTGCCAGTCGCGCAGCGTATCCATCGACCGCCAGAAGCCTTCATGCTTGTAGGCCATCAGCATGTCGTCCTTGATGAGCCGCGCGAAGGGTTCGAGCACCAGCTCCTCGCCTTCGCGCATGTAGTCGAAGATCTCGCTCTTCATCAGGAAGTAGCCGCCGTTGATCCAGATCTCGGACGTATCGGAGGAGCGGAACTCCACCACGCGACCCGACCCGTCGATATCGGCGAGGTGATAGGTCAGCGGCGGCCTGACCGCGAGGAAGCAGGCGATCTTGCCGCTGGCCTCGAAGCGGGCGACCATGTCGTCAAGATCGACATCGGTCAGGCCGTCGCTGTAGTTGGCGAGGAACATTCGCTCACCCCTGACGTGCTCGCGCACGGCCCACAGGCGCTCACCGATATTACGCCAGATGCCTGTGTCGATCAGGGCGACGCGCCACTGCTCCTGGACCTCGCCAAGAAGTTCGACCCGCTCGCCCGAGACCACGCAGTCGGAGAAGGTTTGCGGGCGGCAGTTCAGGAAGAAGCCCTTGATCACATCCGCCTTGTAGCCGAGGCAGAGCGTGAAATCGTCATGGCCGTAGGATGCATAATACTGCATCACATGGCGCAGGATCGGCTGCGTGCCGAGCGGGATCATGGGCTTCGGGATGCTTTCGGAATATTCGCGGATGCGCGTTCCCCGGCCACCGCAGAAAAGCACGACTTTCATGACCAGGCCTCCGAGGGATCGACGATGCTGACATCGGGAATGGGGACGATGAATTTCGCACCCCAGTCGCCGACATGGCGCATCTGGGCGACGATCTCGTCCTTCAGGTTCCAGGGCAGGATGAGGATGTAATCCGGCTTGTGCCGGTCGATCGCGTCGACGGGCAGGATGGGAATGTGCATGCCCGGCGTGTAGCGGCCATGCTTGTAGGGATTGCGGTCGACGGTGAAATCCAGGAAATCCGTGCCGATGCCGCAATAGTTGAGCAGCGTGTTGCCCTTGCCCGGCGCGCCGTAGCCGCAGATCCGCCCGCCCCGCTCCTTCACGCCGATGAGGAAGGACAGGAGGTTGCGCTTGGCCTTGCGGGCCCTTTCGGCAAAGGACGTATAGGCCTCGACGGTGTGCAGGCCATCGCGCCGTTCCCGGCCCAGGAGCTCGGCCACGCGGGGGCTGGTCACGCCGCGCGCGCCGGCATGGCCGAGATAGACCCGCAGCGAACCGCCATGGGTCGGCAGCTCCTCGACGTCGAACACTTCGAGGCCATGCAGCCGCGCGGCGATCTGCACCGTGATCAGCGAGAAATAGGAAAAATGCTCGTGGTAGATCGTGTCGAACTGGTTATACGCCATCAGCGTCGCGACATGCGGAAACTCCAGCGTCACCACGCCGAGCGGCTTGAGGGCGCGCTTCATGCCGGCGAGAAAGTCGTTGAGGTCGGGCACCTGCGCCAG
The DNA here is from genome assembly GCA_946481465.1 of uncultured Shinella sp. Next base: position 5,394 of record CAMLOC010000223.1, read on the forward strand.
CACGTTGTTGCCGACGATCAGGTCTGCCGTCTCGTGGGCCGCCACCATCTCTTCGGCCAGACGCTGCCCGAAGAACGCGATCCTGGTCGGCACGTTGCGGGCGATGGCGGCCTTGGCCACATTGGCGGCCGGCTCGATGCCGAGCACGGGAACGCCGCGCGCGACGAAATGCTGAAGCAGGTAGCCGTCATTGCTGGCGACCTCCACGACGAAACTGTCACGGCCGAGGCCGAACCGGTCGATCATCTCTTCGCAGTAGCGTTTGGCATGCGCGACCCAGCTCGTGGAGTAGGACGAGAAATAGGCATACTCCTCGAAGATGCTTTCGCGGCTTACATACTCCTCCAACTGGACGAGCATGCATTCTTCGCAAACGCGCACATGCAGCGGATAGTATTCTTCCATGCGGCCGAGGTCGCTTTCCTGGCGAAAGCTCTCGCACGGCGGCGACATGCCGAGATCAACGACAGTATGCCTCAGCGACGTTCCGCATAAGCGGCAAGTCGGCTTCAGGGAAAGATCGGACGAATAGGCAAGCGAAGGACTGATCTGAGAGTTCATCTACCGTCTCCACAGCACAGTTCGTTCGGACCTTCACGAAGATCCGAGCAGGGATAAGTTTTCAAATTGAAATCGTTTCTTGGCCCACTGTCAGATTAGGCGAGCAACCACACACTTACGATACTGCCATGCGAACACGCCCCCTGTCTGAAAGGCGTAGCATTGCGATGCGGTGGTAAGCTCACCTTAACTATAAACAACTTGGGTCGGAAAAATACGTCGGAAGCAGCACTTGGCAGCGCCGCCTTAGACGTCAGGATAACGGCGAACGGGGAGGCTTTTTGCGATGCAGTTCACCCAGACTGATCTCGAAGGCGTATGGTTGATCGAATGCGCGCCGGTTGCGGACGAGCGCGGCTCCTTCGCGCGAACCTTCTGCCTCGACGCGATGGAGCGGCACGGGCTGGAAAGCCGGTTCCTGCAGCACAGCCTGTCGCGCTCGCACAGGAAACACACGCTGCGCGGCCTGCATTTCCAGGGCGAACCGCATGGTGAAGGCAAGCTAGTCTCCTGCCTTGCC
>CAMLOC010000224.1 GCA_946481465.1 uncultured Shinella sp.
CGAGCCGGCAATGCCCGCCAGGATGATCGCCCCCGTGCCGCGACCCGCCCGCACGGCCAGCGCGCTGACAAGGCCGAAGGCGACGAGCGCGCCCAGGAAGGCGCCGGCAGGCAGGGTCAGCGCGCCGGCGCCGATGCCGAGGATCGCGACGGAGACGGCGCCGGTGGAGGCTCCGGCGGAGATGCCGAGGATATAGGGATCGGCAAGCGCATTGCGCAGCAACGACTGCAGGATGACGCCGCACAGCGCAAGGGCGGAACCGCAGCAGGCGGCCACCATCGCGCGGCTCAGCCGATAGTTCCAGATGATGCCCTCGTCGATGGGTTCCAGCGGATAGCCGGCGTGCCAGAGGCGATTGGCCACCGTCTTCGCCACGACGTCGAGCGGGATGGCGGTCTCGCCGACAGCCGCCCCGACGCCGAGGGCGAAAAGCAGGAGAACGAGCGCCGCGACAGCGGCGCCCGTCCGAAGCAGAAGGGGATGATCCGCTGTCACTTCGCCAGACCAGCCTTCTCGATGGCGTCGGCGAGCAGCTCGATGCCCTCGATCGTGCGGATCGTCGGGTTCATGGCCTGCGCGTCCATGTCGAAGACATAGTTGTTCTTGACCGCCGGCATCAGGCTCGCGACCGGGTCCGTCTTCAGGAAGTCCAGCTTGGCTTCGAGGCTGTCGAGCGGATAGCGGCGGCGCTCCATGGACCCGGCGACGATCATCGTCGGCGCGGCCTTCGCGATGGTCTCCCAGCCCACGGTCGGCCATTCGTCATCGGTCTTGATGATGTTCTCGATGCCGAGCGCCGACATGATATAGCCCGGCGCGCCGTTCTTTCCGGCGACATAGGGGTCGGCATCGGCGGCGCTAGAGAACCAGAAGACGGCCGAGAGCTTGCCCTCTGCGGCCGCGACCTTGGCGCGGGCCGCCGCCTCGCGGGCCTTCAGCGCCGCGACGACCTCCTCGCCCTTGTCCTGGATGTCGTAGATCTGCGCCATTTCGCGGATCTCCCGGTAGACGAGCTCCATGGTGAAGACCTGGTGGCGCACGCCGTCGCTCGCCGCGCTGTTTTCCTTGCCGACACAATCGGAAGGCGACGTATAGACGGGAATGCCGAGTTCCTCGAACTGCTCGGGCTTGGCGACCACGCCTTCCGGGCCGACCTGCCACTGGAACTGGACGGTGACGATATCCGGCTTCTTGCCGAGCACGCTCTCGAAGCTCGGGTCATTGTCGGCGAGGCGGTCGATCTTGGCGTTGACCTCCTCGTAGCCCTTCAGGACCGGACCGACCCACAGCGCGGTGCCCACCACCTTGTCGGCAAGGCCGAGCATGTAGAGGATCTCGGTCGAGCTCTGGCCGATCGACACGGTCTGCGTCGGCGCCTTCTCGAAGGTGACGGGACGGCCGCAATTTTCCAGCGTCAGCGGATACTGCGTCGCGGCCGCCTGGGCGGAACCCGACGACAGGACGAACACGGCCGCGCCGGCCAGCGCGGAAAGGAAGGATACGGCGCGCGCGGCCGCAGGCAGAATGATCATGGATTTCTCCCGGATGAGTGAAAGCGTGCGGGCTCAGCCGGTACGCCGAGAGTGGCGAGCCGATTGCGGTCGGGAGAAAACGAGTGAAGCTCTGCCTTTGCGGGCAGCCAGGGTCGTCATGGTGTCTCCTGTTCCGGGCATCCCCGCCCGTGACTTGGAAAGTGGTTCGACGACGGCAGGTCTCCTGGCTCACGGATATCTGCTGCCTGTCTGCCTTCCCGCGGAGAACCACAGTGGCACGACGCGAAACGCGTCCAAGGACAGGCGGCAATCCGCCTACAGTTGCGGGGGCAGCCACGGAATGGGTCCCTGTTGGGGTCGTCCGCACCGTGTTCCCTATTAATCCCCTGGGAGTCATCCCTCGGGGAACCGTCTCGACATCCTTAATCCGCCGCGCGCAGCGGCGTCAAGGCGCCCGGATCTCTAAACATTCCGGTCGCGGTCAGTTGCCCGTGCCGTCGGGCGTCACGCGCTGGCTTTCCCCGCCGGTGCCGGAATCCGCATTGGGATCGCGGTCCGTCGGAACGGTCTCGCCGCCGCCGGGAACGGTATTGTCGATCGTGCCCTCGGCCGGCGTGCCGCTGGAGGTGGAGGACGTCTGTTCCGTGTCGACGGTCGGATCGGTGCTCTCGCCCCAGATCTCCACGGCGCCCCAGACGAGGAAGGCGAGCGCCAGGCTGATGCCGAGCACTTTCAGCACCGGCCGCCCGAGGCCGCCCTGGCGGGTTTCCCGCGCGGCATAGTCCTTGCGGGCGGGCTCGTGCGTGCGGGTCAGCGGATCGCCGCGTTCGTCTTGCTGATGGGTCATGGCGGTCACTCCCTGAAGAACGTGTCGGGGAGGGAACTTGTGGTGACGGGTAAAGTTCCCGGAACCGCCTCAGGCCTCGGCGGGACCGTCGAGCCCAAGTGCTTCGAGAAGCCGCTGCTGGCTTAGCAGAAGCTGGGTGAGCGCGGTCACGTCGCCGGCCGCCGGCTGGTGCGTCATGCCCTCGTCCACCGCCTCGACAATCGCCTCCAGCGTATCGAAGATTTCGCGCGCGATGCCGTGCAGTGCGGAGAACCGCGGATCGGCGACGGCGGCGGCGAGCGTCGCGGCCGTCACGCGGCCGATACCGTGCGGCACCTTGGCCCCGCCATCGACATAGCCTTCCGGCAGGTCGCCCTTGAGATTGCGGACACGACGGTGGCGGATGACGTCGATGATCTGGTCGACGGCCTGGCACGCCCCGGCGACGCGCGAGGGGTGGTCCGTATCGGCCGCCGCGTGCGGCAGGAGTTCGAGCTTGCCGGGATGGCGGGCGGCGAGCGTCAGGTAGGGCAGCATGGGCCCGCTGAGGGCGCCGCTTGCCGCGTCCTTGAAGAGATCGGCGTCGATGGCGGCGTGGCGCACCTGGCCGGAGGCGAGCGCCCGGTCGAGCGCGCCGGCATCCACCACCTCGCCGCGATCGTAGTTGACGACGACGGCGCCGCGGTTCATCGCCGCGAGCACGCCGTCGCCGACGATGCCGGCATTGGCGTAGGCGCGCGTCACGGGGTCGAGCCGGCCGAGGCCGACATGCACGCTGAGCGCATCGGCGCCCGCCGCCGCCTCAACCGGGGAGGCGGCATAGTCGAACCCTTCCGCCTCGATCCACCGGCGGTGTTTTGCGCGCGCGTGGATCGCCACCCGCATGCCGAAGGCGCGGGCGAGTTTCGCCACCTCGCGGCCGATATTGCCGTAGCCGACGACCGCCATGCGGCGTCCCTCCAGCTTGGCCGTCGGATAGGCCTTGAGGTCGCGGCCGGTGTCGAAATCCCCGCTCGCGACGCGGTCGTGCAGATGATCGACCGGCAGGTCCGGCGTTACCTTCAAAAGCGCCTTCATGACCATCTGGGCCGTGGCACGGCTGTTGATGCCGGGCGTGTTCATCAGGGGCGCGATGCCGCCCTCCCCGTTGCCGCCGCCCCAGGAGGAAGAGCCCATATTGCCGGTGCCGGCGCCGATGCGCACGCCGCCGAGCGGAAAGACCGCCTGCCGCGGAATGAAGGTCGCGGCGGCGATGAGCGCGTCATACTGCCCGCGTGACGTCTGCGCCAGGATTTCCGCCTCGGTGCTGATATCCGGCTGGTAGAAGAAATGGATGCCGGGCGGCAGGGCCTCGCCCTGGCAGGCCGCATCGTGGAAGGTGCCGCCCCGTTCCGCGATATGCGCCGCGACCTCGCTGAAATCGGGCCGGCCCTCGCCGTCGAACCGCAGGCCGATCAGGTCGGCGATCAGGACGCGATAGGCCCGCTCGGGATCGTCAAGCCGCGCGCCCTCCGGCAAAGCCGTGTTTCGATCCTGCATGGTGCCCTCCCCGCTCATCCCTCCCCTTCCGTAAGGGAGTTTTCCGGGCCTCGCAAGCGGCGGCGCGCCATCGCCCGCCCGTCACGACCCGGCGGGAAAACCCTCGCGCATGTCCATGGCGCGGCACGGAATGTATCCGAGCCGGCCGAGCGCCGTCGCGACGGTTGCGACGAGGTCGGCGTTCGAGGCGGCGAGGCTGCCGTCGGGCCTGAACAGATTGTTCTCGAAGCCGACGCGGACATGGCCGCCAAGGAGGGCGCCCGCGGCAACGCACGCCGCCTCGTGGCGGCCGAAGGCGCAGACGCTCCAGTTGGAAAAGCGGGGCGCCTCCGGCGCGAGGAAGGGCAGGAGGTCGGCAGGCTGCGAGGTCTGGGACACGGTATAGCGGCCGAGCACGTAGAGCACCGGAATATCCGGCCAGGGCACGAGGCCGCGGCGGATCATCCCCGCCAGGCGAACCGCCTCGGCCGGTTCGTAGAGGATGATCTGCGGCAGGACGCCTTCCCGCTTCATCCAGGAAAGCGCCTCGGCGAAGGCGGGTTCGGCGGCATCATCCGGCACGAGTTCCCGCAGGGCGAGCGAGGCCGCTTCCGGCCTGACGGCCTTCAGCACGGCGATCTGTTCGGCGGGCGCATAGAGGCCGAGCGCCTCCGTGGTGATCTGGATGACGAGCCGATCACCCACCGCCGCGCGGATGGCCGCAATCGCCGCCCCGTAGGCCTCGGCGTCAAGAAGATGGCGGCCGTCGGCCCGGCGCACATGGGCGTGGATCATCGCCGCGCCAGCCTCCAGGCATTCCGTGGCGGTGGCCGCCAGTTCAGCCGGCGTCAGGGGAATGGCGGGGTGGTCTGCCTTTACGCGCCGGCCGCCGTTCGGCGCCACGGCGATGGCCACGCGGCGCGGTTCGGGAGAATCTGTCATCGTGCATCCATGATATGATTCATATGGATCATATTTCTACATAAATGAAACAAGTGTTGCAATCCAATTCGGAAGGGTGTATTCGATCGCCATGCAAACCGGCCCTCTCGCAGATCAGATCGTCCAGGCTTTCGACACCCTGTCGGAGCAGCTCCAGGCCGCCGCGCGCTATGTGCTGAACCAGCCGCGCGAGGTCGCGCTGCTCTCCATGCGCGAGCAGGCGCGGCAGGCGGGCGTGCAGCCCGCCACCATGACGCGGCTTGCCAAACATCTCGGCCTTGCCGGCTACGAGGACATCCGCCAGGCCTATGCGGACGCCATGCGCGGCGACGTGACGGGCTTTGCCGGCCGCGTCGGCGCGCAGGCGAAAAGCCAGAAGCTCAAGGGCGACCAGGTGCTGGCGACCGACATGCTCGGCGGCATCGCGGCCCAGATCGGCCGGCTTTCGCAGCCGCAATCGCTGGAAACGCTGGTGGAGGCCGCGCGCCGGCTCGGCGCGGCGCGGCGCATCTATTGCCTCGGCCTGCGCTCCAGCCATTCGCCGGCCTGGCACCTGCACTACATCCTCTCGCTCGCGGGAAAGCACTCGGTCATGCTCGACGCCGTCGGCGGCATCGGCGCCGATGCGCTCGGCAGCGCGACGCCGGAAGACGTGATGGTCGCCGCCAGCGTGCTGCCCTACACGCGCCAGACGATCGAGATCGCCGATTATGCCGGGGCGGCGGGTGTGCCGCTGGTCGCCATCACCGACAGCCTCGTCTCGCCGCTCGCCCAGCTTGCCGCCTGCACGGTCGTCATCCCCACCGAAAGCCCCTCGTTCCTGCACACCATGTCGCCGGCCTTCGTCGTCGCGGAAGTGCTGGGCGCGCTGGTCGCCGGCCAGGCGGGGGATGCGGCGGGCGCGGCGCTGGCCGCCGTCGACCGCCAGTCCGCCGCCCTCGACACCCATCTCAAGACAAGGATGAAGCGTCCGTGACCCGCCTTCTGCATCGCGCCATCCATTCCCGCATGCCGGTCGCCGTGGGCGGCCGGGGCATCGAACTGTTCGATGCCGGGGGCAAGGCCTATATCGACGCGTCGGGCGGTGCGGCCGTCTCCTGCCTAGGCCATGCCCATCCGGCCGTCATCGCCGCACTGCACGCGCAGATTGACCGGCTCGCCTATGCCCATACCGGCTTCTTCACCTCCGAAGCCGCCGAGGCGCTTGCCGATCTCCTCGTCGAGGATGTCCCCGCCGGCATCAGCCATGCCTATCTCGTCAGCGGCGGCTCGGAAGCCGTCGAGGCGGCGCTGAAGATGGCGCGGCAATATTTCGTCGAGAAGGGCGAGCCGCAGCGCCGCCATATCATCGCGCGCCGGCAGAGCTATCACGGCAACACGCTCGGGGCGCTTGCCGCGGGCGGTAACGAATGGCGGCGGGAGCAGTTCAAGCCGCTGCTCGTCGAAACCCACCATATCGACCCGTGCTATGCCTACCGCCTGCAGGAAACCGGCGAGAGCGACGAGGCCTATGCCGCCCGCGCCGCGCAGCAGCTGGAAGACAAGATCCTCGAACTCGGCGCGGATACGGTCATCGCCTTCGTCGCCGAGCCGGTCGTCGGCGCCACGGCCGGCGCCGTCCCGCCCGTCGCCGATTATTTCAAGCGCATCCGCGCCATCTGCGACCGCTACGGCGTGCTGCTC
>CAMLOC010000225.1 GCA_946481465.1 uncultured Shinella sp.
AGATGGACCAGGTCACCCAGCACAATGCGGCTATGGTCGAGGAGACCTCGGCTGCGACGCACAAGCTGAAGGGCGAGGCCGACAGCCTGGCCGATCTCGTCGCCCGCTTCCGCACCGGCGATGCCGTGCAGCGGGTGGCGGCCGTGCGTGCGGAGACCCGCCCGGTCGAATCGCCCGCCCGCCGCATGATCGGCAATGTCGCCCGCGCCTTCGGCGGCAATCGCGCCGCTGCGAGCGCCGCCGTCGCCCAGGAGAGCTGGGAAGAGTTCTGATGCCCGCCGCTCCCCGCCTTCGGGGAGCGCTGCGGCATTTCGTAGCCGGATTCCGGCCTTCGGCGCGGCGATCGCAGGATCGCCGCGTTTTTGCCGTCTGCGCGCCGGCGTTGGAAAATTTGCCGCAATCTCCTATGATTGGCTGAAATACGTCGCCGACCCTTGGTCGCGATGCGTTTGCCGCGAGGCGGCCTGCCGGGGAGTTGAGACATGGTGGACAGAGACGGGACGCCGTCCTTGACCGAGACGCCGGTGCCGGCGGTCGGCTTCCTGTCCGGCCTGTCGGGGCGGCTCCTCCTGGTCACGGCCGTCTTCGTCCTGATCGCCGAAGTGCTGATCTTCGTGCCGTCCGTCGCCAACATGCGCCTGCAATGGCTGCGCGACCGCCTGAACACGGCCGCCGCCGCCAGCATCGTCATCGAGGGCCTGCCGGACCACGAACTGCCGCGCCCCGTGCAGGAAGAGACGCTGATGGCGACCGGCACCAAGGCGATCATCCTGAAGCGGCAGGACGCCTCGCGCATGGTCGCCGCCGTCGACATGCCGCCGAGCATCGACGCGCAATACGACCTTTCCGACGTGTCGACGCTCACGGCGGTCTACGATGCCTTCGACACGCTGATGTTCGGCGGCGAACGCGTCATTCGCGTCTTCGGCCCGGTCGGCGAGACGAGCACGCGCATCGAGCTGCTGCTGGACGAGCGGGCCCTGCGCCGCGCCATGCTCGGTTACGCCCGCAACGTCTTCATCCTGTCGATGATCATCTCCGTGGTCACGGCGAGCCCCATCTTCTTCGCGCTCAATCGCCTGCTGATCCGCCCGATCCGGCGCATGACCGCGAATATCCGGCAATTTGCCGCTGATCCCGCAAACCCGGCGCGCGTGCTGGAGCCCTCCGGCGGGCGCGACGAGATCGCCGTCGCGGGCATCCATCTCGCGGCCATGCAGCAGACGCTGCAGCGCACGCTGAAGGAACAGAAGAACCTCGCCGATCTCGGCCTTGCCGTGTCGAAGATCAACCACGACATGCGCAACATCCTGTCTTCCGCCCAATTGATGTCCGACCGCCTGTCCGACGTCGACGATCCCGTGGTCAAGCGCGTCGCGCCGAAGCTCCTGCGCAGCATCGACAGGGCGGTAGGCTACACCAACGAGGTGCTGTCCTACGGCCGCATGCGCGAGCCGGAGCCGCGCCGCCGCTTCGTGGCGCTGCGCCCGCTGGTGCAGGAGGTCTCGGAGGTGCTGGCGCTCGATGCGCGCGGCGATATCGATTTCGTGGCGCAGGTCGAGCCGGGCCTCGAGGTCGATGCCGACAGCGAGCAGCTCTTCCGCGTCATCCACAATCTGTGCCGCAACGCGGTCGAGGCCCTGTCGCAGGACAGCGGCGCGGAGCGGCGCATGGTGCTCGTCACCGGCCTTCGCACCGGCAGCGTCGTGTCCATCGCCATCGACGACAACGGCCCCGGCATGCCCGCCAAGGCGCGCGAGAACCTCTTCGCCGCCTTCCGCGGCTCCGTGCGCTCTGGCGGCACCGGCCTTGGCCTTGCGATCGCCCGCGAACTCGTGCTCGCCCATGGCGGCACGATCGCGCTGGTGGAGAAGCCGACGCCCGGCACGCTGTTCCGCATCGAGCTGCCCGACCGCCCCGTCCCCCTCGACGCCTTCCGCCACCGCGCCTCGTAATCCGGGGCTCTGCCGCGCCTTGTGTGACGGCGCGATGAAAAAAGTGGATTATTTCTGCGAAAGGCGCTTGCAATAGGCCGGAGGACCCTTTAGAGAACCGCCTCGCAGCCGGGCAATACGCCCGCCACTGCCAGCGCACCCGTAGCTCAGCTGGATAGAGCACCAGACTACGAATCTGGGGGTCAGGAGTTCGAATCTCTTCGGGTGCGCCATTTTCCTCCGATTGCATCAGCAACCTGCGGCGCTGTCCTTCAAGGGCTGGCGCTATCTGCGTTTCGGGCGGTGCGTTAGGCCGGGCGATCATCTATCGGGCCGGCCTCAATGGCCACGAGACCTGACCCTGTGCCGGACTCGGTCTCGACAACCCGGATCTCACTGACGATCAGTTGCTCGACGCGATGATCGCGACTCCGGTCCTGAGCAACCGCCCCTTCCTCGTGACACCGCCTGACACGTTCCGCGCCCGGCGCACCGGCAGGCGGCCGAGCGTGCGACGTGCGTGTCGGAAATATCCGGTCCGGTTGAGTTCCATCGGCCTTTCCCTCGCCGTCTTTCCGGCACGGCTGCCGGATGGAGCGAGGCGTATATGGGCTGCCATTGCTGGCCCGCGTGGAAATGACAGGTCGACATATCGCTGCGCCTGGCGGCCTTGCCTGTATATGCGGCGCTCGGCCTGCCAACTGTGATAGGATGCGCGTGGTGTTTCAAGTTTCCGAGTTCTCATGTCCCAAATCGACTGGCTGAGCCATCTCCTGCAAATCGTCACCGTAACCGGCCAACTCGAAGTCCGCTGTGCCTATGGCGCGCCGTGGCGCGTGACCTGGAGCGCGGCGGCGGCAAACGAGATTCCCTATCACGTCATCGTCAGGGGCCGGGCCGTGTTCGAAGATCCGGAGACGCGAACAACTCGAGAGCTGGTGAGTGGGGATATCGTGCTGCTGCCCCGGGGCGGTGCGCATGTGCTCCACGACGGAAGCGGACAAACCCCCATTACCACGCGGCAACACCGGGGGACCGCCGGATGGATGCTGAGCGAGAACGACGGCGACGGCGAGCAACTCGATCTGTTGTGCGGCCGATTTTTCATCGCACCGCCCCATGACCGGCTGATCCGCGACTACCTGCCTGGACATCTCGTGACGCGGGCGACGGCAGGGTACGCAGAAGACGGAACGGACACTGCCTCCGGCCAGCTGGCCGGCCTGGTGGGGTTGATGCGAATGGAATCCTCCGGTGACAGAGCCGGAGGACGGGCCATTCTCAACGCCCTCTCCTCGGCGCTGTTTACGCTGGTCTTGCGCGCGGCAAGCGAAGAGGAGAAGGCACCCGAAGGCTTGCTGGCTCTCGCCGGGCATCCGCGACTGGCCCCGGCAATCGCGGCGATGTTCGCCGATCCGACGCGCTCCTGGAAGTTGCCCGATCTGGCGGATTTGTGCGGCATGTCGCGCGCGACATTCATGCGGCACTTTCAGGAGCGGCTCGGTCGGTCCGCCCTCGATCTGCTGACCGACCTGCGCATGAGCCTTGCCGCCAACGCGCTGAAAAAGCCGATGATCAGCACCGAGGCGGTGGCCGAGACGGTCGGCTATCAATCCGTTTCGGCATTCCGGCGTGTGTTTGCCGAGCGGATCGGGATGACGCCGGGAGAATGGCGCCGGCTGGCGCACAACGGCGCGCAAGCGGATGTCACCTGAGGCTTGGAATTGGCAAATTGATCCTTTTGAGCATCGTATTGATCTGATTCAGTCTCGAAAATCGCGACGCCAACCGTAAAATCGGCTCCGTAATCACTTGATGAGGGAGCCACACAATGAACTGCATCGCCACAATCACCGCCCATTCCGCAATCGGGCGCTCCATTCCGACGAACGCCGTCATCGAAACCCTTCTGAGCCGCAGCGCCGCCAAATACTACGACGCCGATGCCGTTCTGAGCGACGAACAGATCAGCGACCTGGTGCGGATCGGCACCTCCGCGCCGACCTCCTTCCACCTGCAGAACTGGCGGTTCATTGCCGTCCGCACGCCCGAGGCGAAGGCCCGCTTGCGGCCGATCGCCTGGAACCAGCCCGCAATCACCGACGCTGCCGTGACCTTCATCGTCATCGGCAAGCTGGCCGATGCCAGCACCGTGCCGGCACGTCTGGCGCCGGTGGTGGAAGCCGGCATCATGCCGGCGCATCTGGTGCCGGAATGGGAGAAACCCGCCCGCAGCCTCTATGACGATCAACCCCAGCGGCAGCGCGACGAGGCGGTGCGCACCGCAACCTTCGGGACGGCTGCCATCATCTACACCGCTCGGTCGCTGGGCTGGGGCTCGACACCGATGATCGGTTTCGACGCCGATGCCGTGCATCGCGAGTTCGGCCTGGCTGCCGATGAAATCCCGGTGATGCTGCTGACCGTCGGGCCGGAGCGCGCCGGCAACTGGCCGCAGAAGCCGCGCATGCCCGTCATCGACGTGCTGAACTTCGTTTAATCCTCAATTAAATCCGCAACTTATGGAGATCATCATGGCTAGGATTCCCGCTCTTGCACAGGAACAGGTACCGGCTGCTTCGCAACCGACCCTCGATGCGTTCACGAAGAACATCGGCTTCACCCCGACTATGATGGCGAGCTTCGCTGCAAGCCCGATCGCGTTCAACGCGTGGGCAACCCTGCTCGGTTCGCTGAGCAAGGCGCTCGACGTGAAGACGCGTGACGCCATCGGCCTTGCCGTTTCCGAAGTGAACGGCTGCGATTACTGCCTGACGGTTCACAGCTTCACGGCCGAGCACATGGCGAAATTGCCGGCGGAGGAGATCATCCTCGCGCGCAAGGGCCATGCCATCGATCCGAAGCGGGACGCCGCGGTCCAGTTTGCACGCAAGGTCATCGAGACCCGCGGAAAGGTCGGCGATGCCGACGTGCAAGCCGTCCGCGATGCAGGTTACACGGATGCGAACGCCATCGAGATTGTCGCGCTGGTCGCGATGTATTCGCTGACGAACTTCTTCAACAACGTGTTCGATCCCGAGAAGGACTTCCCCGCCGTGCCGCCGGCCGGCTCGATCTGAGCTTGCCCCATCGCAAGGCCTCGAACCCATTGGAGTCCATCACATGAATATTCTCCATAGCGGCAGCAACCCGTCTCCCCGGATCGGCGACCGGATCACCGACAAATCGGCTGAGCCGGACGACGACGCCATCCGCGAATGGGTCGGGCCGGCAGCGTTCGGACGTTGGGCCGAGCTGCGAAACTGGATCGACGAAGTCTACCCCGGCGTTTTCGCGCCGGACTGGCTCTATGGCGGCAAGAATCGCGGCTGGTCCCTGCGCTACAAGAAGGTCAAGGCATTCACCACCCTGGTGCCGGAATTCGGACGGCTTTCGGCTGTGGTGGTGATGGGCAGGGCCGAGCGGGAGAAGTTCGAGGAGCGGCGCTATGCCTGGCGCCCGCAACTCGTCAAGCTCTACGACGAAGCCAAGACATATACCGATGGGAAGTGGCTGACGCTCGCCGTCTCGTCGACGGACGATCTGCACGACGTGACCGAGCTTTTGACGATGAAGCGGCCGCCGCTTCCACGCGGCTGAGCCGCAAGAGGTCAGCAGATCTTCCGTACCTGCAACTTATCCCGAACAAACCACGATCCGAGGAGACCATTGTCATGAAAGCAATCATTGTCACGGACCAAAGCGCCGGAACGGCCGGAATGAAGCTGGCGGAGCGGCCCGAGCCGCAGGCCGCGATCAACGATGTCGTGGTGCGGGTTCACGCGGCCGGCTTCGTCAACACCGAACTGGAGTGGCCTTCGACCTGGGCGGATCGTCGCGATCAGGACAGGACACCATCGATCGTAGGGCACGAACTGGCCGGTGTCGTCACGGCGGTGGGCTACGGCACCACCGGGCTGTCGATCGGTCAGCGGGTATTCGGCCTGGCGGATTGGTACCGCGACGGCACGCTCGCCGAATATGTCGCCATGGAGGCTCGCAACCTTGCGCCGCTTCCCGGCGATGTCGATTTCACGGTGGGCGCAAGCCTGCCGATCTCCGGCCTGACGGCATGGCAGGGCCTGTTCCAGCACGGCCGCCTCCAGGCGGGGCAGACTGTGCTCGCCCACGGCGCGGCTGGCGCGGTCGGCTCGATGGTGACGCAGCTTGCGCGGGAAGCGGGGGCTTATGTCATCGGCACCGGCCGCGCCGCCGACCGTCAGAAGGCGCTGGACTTCGGTGCGAATGAATTCCTCGATCTTGGGAACGACAAGCTGGACGATGTCAGCGGCGTCGATCTGGTGTTCGACGTCATCGGCGGCGACATCCAGAAGCGGTCGGCGGCGCTGATCCGTTCAGGTGGTACGCTTGTCACCGTTGTCGGACCGACCGACGTGAGGCCCGCGGATGGATTGGCAGTCGATTTCGTTGTCGAGGCCGATCGCGCCCAGCTCAGCGAGATCGTTCAGCGGGTCCGGGACGGGCGCCTTCGCCCGAAC
>CAMLOC010000226.1 GCA_946481465.1 uncultured Shinella sp.
TCAAGAAATATGCGAACCGGCGCCTCTACAATACCGGAACGAGCACCTACGTGACGCTCGACGATCTCGCGGTGATGGTGAAGAAGGGAGAGAACTTCACCGTCCAGGACGCGAAGTCCGGGGAGGACATCACCCACTCGGTGCTGACGCAGATCATCTTCGAGCAGGAATCGAAGACCGGCAACACGCTGCTGCCGATATCCTTCCTGCGGCAACTCATCAGCTTCTACGGCGACCAGATGCAGATGGTCGTGCCGAGCTATCTCGAACACTCCATGCAGGCCTTCACCGAGCAGCAGTCGCAGATGCGCGAGCAGATCAACAAGACCTTCGGCGATACGCCGCTCGGCAAGAACCTGCAGGTGCCGATGGCGCTGATCGAGGAGACGACGCGGCGCAACACGGAAATGTTCCAGCAGGCGATGAAGATGTTCTCGCCCTTCGCCAACGCGGCCCCGCCGAAGGAGACCCGCAAGGCCGAAGCCAAGGATCTCGACGAACTGAAGGAGCAGTTGCGCGCGCTCCAGACGAAGCTCGACAAGCTGAGCTGAGGAAACGGGCCGGCGCGGGCAAGCCCCGCGCCCCTCACAGCCCGATCGAAAGATCCCGGCTCGCCGTGCGGATCGACACGGCAAAACCCGCGATGACATCGATGAAGGTGATCGTCATCAGGATGAAGAAGATCTGTGTCGCAGCGCCCTGCACCAGCAGGAACTCGACCAGGAACACCACGAACAGCACCATCGACAGCATGTGATCGAGCAGCGCGCGCGAGCCCGGGCGCGTGGCCTTCAGGATTTCCACGAAGAGCAGCACGAGCGCGATCAGGATGAGAAGGTCGCCGAAGGCCATGGTCCAGGTCGTGCCGGACAGCATGTTGACCGCCATCACCTCGCTGTCGAGCACGGCGACGCCGCCATCGCCGAAAAGTCCGGTCATGGCGAGGTTGTAGAGGGCGAAGGGGATGATCAGCAGCGGTATGGCCAGAAGCATGGGCGACGGTCTCCTAGAGCATTTCCAGCAAAAGTGCGAAGCGGTTTTGCGTCCGGAAATGCGGAAAACAAAGAGTTAGAGCGTTTTCGCAGAGAAACCGAAATGCCCTAACGGCCGTCTTCACACAAGCGGCCCTATGGTCCTCTTAGCTCAAGAATCGGCACAAGAAAATGTCGTCGCGTTAGCGGCCAAGCCTTTCGGGACATCCGGCCCAAAAGAAAAGGGCCGGCAAGCCGGCCCCGATATCAGCTGATGCCGAAAACGCTTACGCGTTTTCCTTCGGCGTCAGAACCTGGCGACCGCGGTACATGCCGGTCTTCAGGTCGATATGGTGCGGGCGGCGCAGTTCGCCCGAGTTCTTGTCTTCAACGTAGGTCGAACCCTTCAGAGCGTCTGCGGAACGGCGCATACCGCGCTTGGACGGGCTCGTTTTTCTTTTCGGTACAGCCATTTCACTAACTCCACTTATCGGGCAAACACATCCACGGGCCACCGGACGGGCGACAGGGACATGTCTTTATCTCGGAAATTGGGCCGGCTTATACACAGCTAATTCCTGCTTGACCAGTCCCCGGGCTTTTTTTTTCGATTCCGGCGATCAGACCTCGTCTTCGGGCACGATCCACGGTTCGGCAAGCGCCGCCGCCTGCCACGCCTGCCAGGCCGGATGCGCCTTCATGCGCGCCATATAGGCCAGGATCGTCTCGTCGCGGGTCAGGCGGTAGGTCTCGAACCGGTTGACCACGGGGGCATACATCGCGTCGGCGGCAGAGAAAGCACCGAACAGGAACGGTCCGCCCGAACGCGCAAGCGCCGTCTTCCAGATCGTCTCGATGCGGGCGACGTCGTCCATGACGCCGTCCGGCAGGTCGATTTCGGCCGGCTTGCGGCGGATGTTCATCGGGCAGGCGCCGCGCAGCGCCCGGAAGCCCGAGAGCATTTCCATCGCGATCGCCCGCGCCTCGGCACGCGCGGCGCTATCCTTCGGCCAGATGCCGGCATCCGGAAAGAGTTCGGCGACATATTCGATGATCGCGAGCGATTCCCACACCCGCACCGCGCCATGGTGCAGCACCGGCACCCGCCCGGTCGGCGAGATCTTGATGAATTCCGGGTTGCCGGCGGGAAAGTCGAAGGGGATGACCTTGTCCGTGAACGGCACCCCGGCCGCCGTCATCGCGATCCAGGGCCGGAAGGACCAGGAGGAATAGTTCTTGTTGCCGACATAGAGGATGAGGTCCGACATGGTGCTCCCGCGCGTTGTGAGATGGCCGAAACCCTAGGCCTTCACCGCCCGCGGCGCCAATGAAAAGGCCTGAACTCACTCATAAAGGCACTTGATATATTCGCCCGAGCGGCTGGCGCGCCGCTCGATCAGGCGGGCGAGACGCTGCAGGCCGCGGCCCGGCTTGCCGGCGTTGCGCTCGTAGGGATTGGGCAGCGAGACGGCGAGAAGGGCGGCCTGGCGGCGCGAGAGCTTGGCGGCCGACACCTTGAAATGGTGCTGCGCGGCAGCCTCGATGCCGTAGATGCCGGGTCCCCATTCGGCGATGTTGAGGTAGATCTCCATCAGCCGCTTCTTGCTCCAGACGAAATCCGCGGCAACGGCCAGCGGCAGTTCCATCGCCTTGCGCAGGAAGGAGCGGCCGTTCCACAGGAAGAGGTTCTTGGCCGTCTGCATGGGGATCGTGCTCGCGCCGCGCGTCTGCTCGCCGGCCAGCGCCTCGTTGACGACGGCGCGCATCTCGCCCCAGTCGACCCCGCCATGGCGGCAGAACTGGCCGTCCTCGGACATCATGACCGACTGGACAAGGTTGGGCGAAATCTCGTCGAACTCCACCCATTGCCGGTCATAGCCGCGCAGGAGCACGAGGTCGCGCAGCATCAGCGTGGAGACAGGGCGGATGAAATCGACCGTGTAGAGCAGGATCAGCGCATAGGGCAGCGCCACGACCGCGAGAACCACGAGCACGAGCCGCCGCCAGGATCGGCGAAGCCGGCTCATCCAACCGTCCTTCTCACCGGCCCCTGCCTCCGTTTTGCCCGCATCCGCGCGTGTTTCCGGTACGATGTCCAAGAGCCGGCGTATCCTTCCGTCGTTGCGCCTTCATACCGTCCCGGCTCGCCAAAAACCAGTCTGCGCCGCGATTCTTTGAAGCAGCGCGGGCATGGCCGTTGCTTCGTCCGGGAGGCCATGCCAAAGAGCGGCCATGAGCGAACGTCACCAGGAATTCCAGTCCCTCCTGAAGGGCAATGCCGAGGCAGTGGAAACGCTGCTGGCAGGTCTCTTGTCCGGCACCCTCGCAACGGACGAGATCGCCCGGCCCGAACGGCTGCTCGCCGCCATGCGCCACGGCGTGCTCAACGGCGGCAAGCGGCTCCGCCCCTTCCTCGTCATCGAATCCGCCGCGCTCTTTGCAGGCGTGGAGCGCATGGCGGCGCTGCGCGTCGGCGCCGCGCTCGAATGCATCCACTGTTACTCGCTGGTGCATGACGACCTGCCCGCCATGGACGACGACGACCTGCGCCGCGGCCAGCCGACCGTGCACGTCGCCTTCGACGAGGCGGCAGCGATCCTTGCCGGCGACAGCCTGCTGACACTCGCCTTCGATATCGTCGCGGCGCCCGAAACGCGCCTGCCCGACGCCACCAAGACGGCGCTGGTGCTGGCGCTCGCCCGCGCCGCCGGCATCGGCGGCATGGCCGGCGGCCAGGCGCTCGACCTTGCGGCCGAGAGCGAAGCGCCGGACGAGGCCGGCATCGTGACGCTGCAGACGATGAAGACCGGCGCACTGCTGCGCTTTGCCTGCGAGGCCGGCGCGATCGTCGCCGGCGCCTCGGCCGGGGAGCGCCTGACGCTGCGCCGCTATGGCGAAACGGTGGGCCTCGCCTTCCAGATCGCCGACGACCTGCTCGACCTTACCGCCGATGCCGCGACCATGGGCAAGGCGACCGGCAAGGATGCCGACCGCGGCAAGGCGACGCTGGTTTCCCGGCGCGGCCAGGCCTGGGCGGAAAACCGCCTGCGCGATCTCGTGGCGGAGGCCGAGGCGCTTCTCGCGCCGTTCGGCCATCGCGCCGGCATCCTGATCGAAACCGCCCATTTCATCGCCAATCGCAGGAACTGACGCCATGAGCAAATTCTGGTCGCCGATCGTCGCCACGCTCAAGCCCTATGTCGCCGGCGAGCAGCCGCGCATTCAAAACCTCGTCAAGCTCAACACCAACGAGAATCCCTACGGCCCTTCCCCGAAGGCGATCGCCGCCATGCAGGAGGCCGTCGCCGACAGCCTGAAGCTCTACCCGGACCCGACCGCGCTGGCGCTGCGCCAGTCGATCGCCCGGTTCCATGGCGTGGAGGCGGAGGAGGTGTTTGTCGGCAACGGTTCGGACGAGGTGCTGGCGCATGCCTTCGCGGCGCTCCTCAAGCACGAGAAGCCGCTTCTCTACCCGGACATCACCTACAGCTTCTACCCGACCTATTGCGGCCTTTTCGGCATCGAGGCGGTGGAGGTTCCGCTGAAGGACGATTTCACCATCGACCTCTCGGACTATGACCGCCCGTGCGGCGCCATCATCCTGCCGAATCCGAACGCGCCCACCGGCGTCGGCCTGCCGCTTTCCGCCATCGAGACGCTGGTGGCCGGGCATCCGGACCAACCTGTGGTCATCGACGAGGCCTATATCGATTTCGGCGGCGAGAGCGCGATCCCGCTGACCCGCAAATACGACAACCTGCTCGTGGTCCACACGCTGTCGAAGTCCCGCTCGCTGGCGGGCCTGCGCGTCGGCTACGCCATCGGCCGGCGCCCGCTGATCGATGCGCTGGAGCGCGTAAAAGACAGCTTCAACTCCTATCCGCTCGACCGCATCGCCCAGGCCGGCGCCGCGGCCGCCGTCGACGACCGCGAATGGTTCGACGAGACGCGCGGCAAGGTGATCGAGACGCGCGAACGCGTCACCGGGGCGCTGCGCCAGCGCGGCTTCGAGGTGCTGCCCTCGCAGGCGAATTTCGTCTTCGCCCGGCATCCGGCCGTGAGCGGCGAGGCGCTGGCGAAGGGCCTGCGCGAGCGCGCCGTGCTGGTGCGCCACTTCGCCAAGCCGCGGATTTCCGATTTCC
This sequence comes from uncultured Shinella sp., assembly GCA_946481465.1. The sequence continues at coordinate 5,114 of CAMLOC010000226.1, forward strand.
TGCGCATCACCATCGGCACGCCCGAGGAATGCGACCGGCTGATCGCGGCGGTCGAGGAGCTCGTCTGAAGTTTTCGGACGATACCCGGCTCCGCCGAGCACGGGGACATGTGGTGCAATTCTCCCGCTAGGCGGTGAAAAGGCGATCGGCTATCGTCTGCCGATAGCCACCGGTGCCCCATGACCGACCTCACACCCTACCTGCCGCAGCTCGCCGTCGCCTGGACGGCCTATTTCATCGCCACGGCGTCGCCGGGGCCGGCGATCATCGCCATCATCGCGACCTCGATCAGCCGGGGCCGGCGAGCCGGGCTGGCACTGGCCTGCGGGGTGCTGACGGGGTCCTATATCTGGGCCATCCTCACGGCTTCCGGCCTTTCCGCGCTCATCCGTACCTATGGCGAAGCGATCGTCGTCCTGAAGATCGTCGGCGGCTGCTACCTACTCTGGCTGGCGTGGAATGCCTGGCGTGCGGCTCGCCGGAGCGAGGAGGTCTATCGCATGCAGATGGCCGCAATGCCCGCGCTGTCGCCGCGCCGGCAGTATCTCAAGGGCCTCGGCATCCACATCACCAATCCCAAGGCGATCTTCAACTGGATCATGCTGACATCGCTCGGCATGCCGCCGGGTGCGCCGGGCGAGGTCATGGCAACCTTCATCGCCGGCTGCATGGCAATCGGGATCTGCGTCTTCCTCGGCTTCGCGCTGGTCTTTTCGCTCGGCCCGGTGCACCGGGCCTATCTCAGGGCGCGCCGCGCCATAGAAGGCGTCATGGCCGCCTTCTTCGCTTTTGCCGGCTTCAAGCTGCTTACGGCACGGTTGTGATCGCGCAAGGGCAGCCGGCCTATTCGGCGGCTGCCTGGCCCTGACCGTAGCGCTTCTCGATGTAATCGTTGACGAGCGTCTCGAATTCGCCGGCGATGTTGGTGCCGCGCAGCGTCATCGCCTTCTTGCCGTCGACATAGACGGGGGCGATCGGCAGTTCGCCGGTGCCGGGCAGCGAGATGCCGATATCGGCATGCTTGCTTTCGCCCGGGCCGTTGACGATGCAGCCCATGACCGCGACTTTCAGCCCCTCGACGCCCGGATATTTCTCCCGCCAGACCGGCATGTTCTTGCGGATGTCGTCCTGGATCTTCTGGGCGAGCTCCTGGAAGACCGTGGAGGTGGTGCGCCCGCAACCCGGACAGGCGGCGACGACGGGAATGAACTGGCGGAAGCCCATGACCTGCAGCAGTTCCTGCGCCACCTGCACCTCGCGGGTGCGGTCGCCGCCGGGCTCCGGCGTCAGCGA
>CAMLOC010000227.1 GCA_946481465.1 uncultured Shinella sp.
ATGATTGGACACGGCGGCGGCCACGCGCAGCGCCGTCTTGATGCGCACGTCGCCGTCCTTGGCGTCCGAGCGCACGTATTTGCGCAGCCAGTTCTGGCCGTTGCGATCGAGACGGACGGTGGACACCGTCGTGCAGGCCGCACCCGACACCTGCTCTGCCGGGGGGCCGAGCAGCGCATCGCGCCCCACGAAGATCGCGGCCGCCCCCGATGCCCCCGTCAGCACGACGACGCCGGCGACGATGATCAGGAGCTTCCGGGACAGGCGGAATGAGGTCGGAAGGAGCTTCACGGGCGATGGACTTCTCTTGGAACGCAGGAACACGAACGCGCCGAGAGCACGCGAACTGCGCGCACTCTACAGGGCGGGCGTTTCGGAAGTTTTAAACGCGGCGCGTCCGATTTCGGGACATTGTTGCGAATGATTTGCAATTGCGTTGACAGGGGCGGAAACAGCCCTATAGTTTAATGCAACTCATTCGCAAAAGCAGATCCAGGAGAACCGATGCTCCGCCGTTCATTTCATGCCCTCTTGCTCAGCCTGCCGCTCCTTGCCGCAGGTCCCGCCCTCGCACAGGAAAAGCCGAAGGTCGTGACGACCTTCACCATCATCGCCGATATCGCGTCGAATGTGGCGGGCGATGCCGCGGTGGTGGAATCCATCACCAAGCCCGGCGCGGAGATCCACAATTACCAGCCGACCCCGCGTGACATTCTGAAGGCGCAGGACGCCAAGCTTGTCCTGTGGAACGGGCTGAACCTCGAACTCTGGTTCCAGAAATTCCTCGCCAATCTCGGCGACGTGCCGAACGTCACCGTCAGCGAGGGTGTCGAGCCGATGAGCATCGTGCAGGGGCCCTACGAGGGCAAGCCGAACCCGCACGCCTGGATGTCGCCGGCCAACGCGCTGATCTATGTCGAGAACATCCGCAAGGCGCTGGTCGCGCTCGACCCCGCCAATACCGCGACCTATGACGCAAACGCCAAGGCCTACAGCGAGAAGATCACCGCGCTCGGCGCCGAGATGAAGGCGAAGATCGATGCCCTGCCCGAGGAAAAGCGCTGGCTCGTCACCAGCGAGGGCGCCTTCAGCTACCTCACCCGCGATTTCGGCCTGAAGGAACTCTTCCTCTGGCCGATCAACGCCGACCAGCAGGGCACGCCCAAGCAGGTGAAGGCGGTGATCGACGCGGTGCGCGAGCATAATATCCACGTCGTCTTCTCCGAAAGCACCGTTTCAGCCGATCCGGCAAAACAGGTCGCCGCCGAGACGGGGGCAGCCTATGGCGGCGTGCTCTATGTCGATTCGCTGAGCGAGGCGGACGGCCCCGTGCCGACCTATCTCGATCTCCTGCGCGTCACGTCGGAGACCATCGTGAAGGGACTTTCCCAATGATGATGGGCGGCAGGCCGAGGAAGGTGGACGGCATTCTCGCCGAAGACGTGACCGTCACCTACCGCAACGGCCACACGGCGCTGACGCAGGCCAGCTTTTCCGTGCCGAAGGGCACGATCACCGCCCTCGTCGGCGTCAACGGCGCCGGCAAGTCCACGCTCTTCAAGGCGATCATGGGCTTCGTGCCGGTCGCCGCCGGCAGGGTGACGATCCTCGGCCTGTCGGTGAAGGAGGCGCTGAAGAAGAACCTCGTCGCCTATGTGCCGCAGGCCGAGGAGGTCGACTGGACGTTCCCCGTGCTCGTCGAGGACGTCGTCATGATGGGCCGCTACGGCCACATGAACTGGCTGCGCATCCCGACGAAGCGCGACCACGAGATGGTCGACGAGGCGCTGGCGCGGGTCAACATGACGGCCTTCCGCAAGCGCCAGATCGGCGAGCTCTCCGGCGGGCAGCGCAAACGTGTCTTCCTTGCCCGGGCGCTCGCGCAGGAGGGGCAGGTGATCCTGCTCGACGAACCCTTCACCGGCGTCGACGTCAGGACCGAGGAGCAGATCGTCGAACTGCTCGGCAAGCTGCGTGACGAAGGCCGCGTCATGCTGGTCTCCACCCACAATCTCGGCAGCGTGCCGGACTTCTGCGACCGCACCGTCTTCGTGAAGGGCACCGTCATCGCCTCCGGCCCGACGGCCGAGACCTTCACCGAGGCCAATCTGGAACGCGCCTTCGGCGGCGTGCTGCGCCACTTCATCCTGGGCGGCCACGACCTGCACGACGACGAGGACAAGCGCACCGTCAAGGTCATCACCGACGACGAGCGCCCCTTCGTCATCTACGGCGAGCGCGACGCGGAGAATACGCCGTGATCGACACGCTCCTCGAACCCTTCGGCTACGGCTACATGGTCAACGCCATGTGGGTGAGCGCCCTGGTCGGCTGCATCTGCGGCTTCCTCTCCGCCTATCTCATGCTGAAGGGCTGGTCGCTGATCGGCGATGCGCTCTCGCACTCCATCGTGCCCGGCGTCGCCGGGGCCTACATGCTGGGCCTGCCCTTCGCCGCCGGCGCCTTCCTCTCCGGCGGGCTCGCCGCCGCCGCCATGCTCTTCCTCAACCGGAAGACCAGGCTGAAGGAAGACGCCATTATCGGCATGATCTTCTCCTCCTTCTTCGGCCTCGGCCTCTTCATGGTCTCGCTCGCCCCGACGCCGGTGAACATCCAGACCATCGTGCTCGGCAACATCCTTGCCGTCAGCCCGGAGGACACGATCCAGCTCGCCATCATCGGCGTCGTCACCCTCGTCATCCTGCTCCTGAAGTGGAAGGACCTGATGGTCACCTTCTTCGACGAGAACCATGCCCGCTCCATCGGCCTCAACCCGACGGGCCTGAAGATCCTGTTCTTCACGCTGCTCAGCGCCTCGACGGTCGCCGCCATGCAGACGGTCGGCGCCTTCCTCGTCATCGCCATGGTGGTGACGCCGGGGGCGACCGCCTATCTCCTCACCGACCGTTTCCAGCGGCTCATCGCCATCGCCGCCGCGCTCGGCGCCGGCACCAGTCTCGTCGGCGCCTATATCTCCTACTTTCTCGACGGCGCGACGGGCGGCATCATCGTCGTGCTGCAGACGGCGATCTTCCTTCTCGCCTTCCTCTTCGCGCCGAAACACGGTCTTCTCGCCGCGCGCCGTCGGGGGCGCCTGGCGCTTGAGGCGCTGGAGGTGAAGCAGCCATGAACGAGATGCTCGAACTCGCGCTGCTGCCCTTCCAGCTCGCCTTCATGCAGAACGCCTTCCTGGTGACGCTGATGATCGCGGTGCCGATGGCGCTGCTCTCCTGCTATCTCGTGCTGAAGGGCTGGTCGCTGATGGGCGACGCGGTCTCCCATGCCGTGCTGCCGGGCGTCGTCATCGCCTATGTCGTCGGCCTGCCCTTTGCCGCCGGCGCCTTCGTCGCGGGCCTGTTCTGCGCGCTTTCGGCCGGCTATCTCAAGGACAACAGCCGGGTGAAGGAGGATACGATCCTCGGCATCGTCTTTTCCGGCATGTTCGCGCTCGGCCTCGTGCTCTATGTGAAGATCCAGCCCGACATCCATCTCGACCACATCCTGTTCGGCGACATGCTCGGCATCGCCGCCGCCGATCTCGTGGAGACGGCCGCAATCGCCGCGGCCTCGACGGCCTTCATCCTCTTCTTCCGCAAGGACCTCCTGGTGCAGGCCTTCGACCGGCAGCATGCCTCCGCCATCGGCCTGCCGGTGAAGCTGCTGCATTACGGCCTGCTCGCCGTGCTGTCGCTCGTCGTCGTCGGCGCGCTGAAGGCGGTCGGCATCATCCTCGCCATCGCCATGCTGGTCGCGCCGGGCGCCATCGCCGCCCTCCTCACGCGGCGCTTCGCGAGCATGCTCATGGTCGCCGTCGCAGTCGCCCTCGGCGCCACCTTCTTCGGCATCTGGCTAAGCTTTCTCATCGACAGCGCCCCCGCCCCGACCATCGTGCTGCTGATGACCACGCTCTTCGTGCTCGCCTTCCTGTGGCAGGTGCTGAAGAGCCGCAAGCCGGCACGGGAGGCCTGAGCCGGCTCGGTCGACAGCCGTGCGCTTTCCGTCTATCGTCCGCCGCGATCCGCCTCCTGCTTCGCGGGCGGCGGCGCAACGAACGAAACAACACGCAACGGGACGGCATGGCGCATATCGGTATCGTCGGCGGCGGCCTCATGGGCTGCGCCACAGCGCTCAATCTCCTGGAACAGGGCCACGACGTCACCATTCTGGAGCGGGACGCCGGCGGCCTGCCGGCATCGGTCGGCAATGCGGGCATCCTCGCCGTGCCGGAAATCGATCCGCTCGCCCGGCTCGACATGCTGCTCTCCGTACCCAAATGGCTGCTCGACCCGCTGGGGCCGCTGACCCTGCGCTGGCAGGACCTACCGGCGCTCACGCCCTGGCTCGTCCGCTTCCTGCTCTCGGCCCGCGCCGGCAAGATCGCCGAAAGCCGCAAGGCCATGCTTTCCCTGATGAAGACGGCGGAGGCCGATCATGTGCGCCTCGGCGCGATGGCCGGCCTATCCGGCCATATGCGCGATACCGGCGCGCTGACCGTCTTCGACAGCACCGCGGCCCGCGACAAGGTATTCGCCCACGAGACGGAGAATGCCCGGCTGATCGGCTGCAATGTCGAAAGGCTGGACGTGGAGGAGGCCCGCCGCCGCGTGCCGGCGCTCTCCGGCCCCTTTGCCGGCGCCATTTTCAGCGACGGCTACAAGACCTTCGAATATCCGCTGACCTTCCTGCGCCGGTTGCAGGCGCAGCTGCGCGAACGCGCGACACTGCTCGACGCCACCGTTTCAAGGGTCGCCCGGGCGGAGCGCGGCATCACGGTAACGACGGAGGGCGGCCGGACCTTCACCTTCGATCGCCTTGCCGTTACCGCGGGCGTCTGGTCGCGGCGCTTCGTCGCCGACCTGGGCCTGAAGGTGCTGCTCGAAACCGAGCGCGGCTACAACACCACCTTCATGAACCCGTCGACGACGCTCGAAATGCCGGTCTTCTTCTCCGAGCACGGCTTCGTGGCGACGCCCTTCGAGAACGCGCTGCGCATCGGCGGCGCGGTGGAGCTCGCCTCGCCCGACGCGCCCGCCAACTACGGGCGCGCCGCCGCCATGCGCCGCAAGATGCGCCGCTATGTGCCGGATCTCCAGGAGGAAGGCGGCACCGAATGGATGGGCCGCCGCCCCTCCACGCCGGATTCGCTGCCCGTCATCAGCCTGCATCCGGACGACCCGCGCATCGCCTTCGGCTTCGGCCACGGCCATCTCGGCCTCACGCTTTCCGCGACGACCGGCCGCCATGTCGCCCGGCTGCTTGCCGGCGAAGGCGAAAGCACGCTCGCCCCCTTCTCCATCGCCCGCTTCCAGTAGGCCCGCGATCTCCATAACGACAAGAAGAAAGACATCCGCAATGCACAAGGTTATTTTCGACACCGATCCCGGCGTCGACGACGCGATGGCGCTGCTGTTCCTGCACAATCATCCCGAAATCGACCTCATCGGCATCACCACCGTGTTCGGCAATGCCTCGATCGAGACCACGACGCGCAACGCGCTGTTCCTGAAGCGCGAATGGGGCATTGCCGCCCCGGTCGCCCGCGGCGACGGCAAGACCTACAACCCCATGCGCAACCCGATCGACTGGCCGGTGATGATCCACGGCCATGACGGGCTCGGCAATATCGACGTGCCCGAGACGATCGACCTGCCGCTCGATCCGCGCCCGGCGCACCGCTTCATCATCGAGACCGTGCGGGCCAATCCCGGCGCGGTGACGCTGATCGCCGTCGGCCGCATGTCGAACCTCGCCTATGCGCTGAAGGAGGACCCCGGCATCGCCGGTCTCGTGAAAGAGGTCATCATCATGGGCGGCGCCTTCGACGTGCCCGGCAACATCACGCCCGCCGCCGAAGCCAACATCCATGGCGACCCGGAAGCCGCCGACGCGGTGATGACGGCGCCATGGAAGGTCGTCGTCGTCGGCCTCGACGTGACGATGAAGACGGTGATGACCCGCAAGCGCCTTGCGGAACTCACGAAGCGGAACGGCAGGCACCTCAAGCTGCTCTCCGACATCTCGCAATTCTACATCGACTTCTACGGCCAGCATGTGCAGGACGAGGGCATGGTGGTGCACGACAGCTGCGCCTGCATCTATCTCGTCGCCCCGGACCTCTTCACCACCCGCCCCGGCGCCATCCGCGTGGTCGCCGGCGGCATTGCCGACGGCCAGACGATCCAGAAGCCGGACGCCCGCACCTTCCCGCCCGGCAATTGGGACGACCTGCCGAGCCAGCACGCCTGCGTCGGCATCGATGCGGAAAAGGTGATGGCGCTGCTCGACGAGACGCTCGTCCGCTGAGGAAGCCCGCCCCTCATCCCCCTGCCGGGACCTTCTCCCCGCAAGCGGGGAGAAGGAGGATGTGGCAATGCCGTACCCTATCAGCG
>CAMLOC010000228.1 GCA_946481465.1 uncultured Shinella sp.
GGGCTTCGCTGCAACTCGCCATCGCCGCCATGGTCTTCGCCCTCGTCGTCGGCGTGCCGCTCGGCTTCCTCGCCGCGCTCCGGCCCGGCTCCGTGCTCGACACGGTGACGATGATCGGCGCCGTCTCGGGCCTCTCCATGCCGCAGTTCTGGCTGGGCCTCCTGATGATGTATCTCTTCGCCCTGCAACTGAACTGGCTGCCGAGCTTCGGCTATGGCGACGGCTCGTTCCAGAACCTTATCCTGCCCGCCGTCACGCTCGGCGTCACGCCGCTGGCGCTTCTGGCGCGAACCACGCGGGCGGGCGTGCTCGACGTGCTCAATGCCGATTTCATCCGCACCGCCCATTCCAAGGGCATGAGCGAGGCGAAGGTGGTGCGCTGGCATGTGGCGCGGAACGCGCTGGTGCTGATCGTCACCACGGTCGGCCTGCAGTTCGGCTCGCTGATCGGCCAGGCCGTCGTCATCGAGAAACTCTTCGCCTGGCCCGGCATCGGCTCGCTTCTGGTGGACAGCGTCGCCATCCGCGACATTCCCGTGGTGCAGGGCACGATCCTCGTCATCGTGCTGTGGTTCCTCGTCATCAACACCGCCGTCGATCTGATCTATGCCGCGATCGATCCGCGCATCAAGCAGGAGTGACGGGAATGCGCCTCGGTTTCAACTTCTGGCTCGGTGCGACGCTGACGGCGCTGGTCATCCTCGCCGGCGTGCTCGCCCCCTGGATCGCCCCCTTCGATCCGGTGCTCGACGCGGACCTGATGAGTTCGGAACTGCCGCCCGACGCCACCTTCTGGTTCGGCACGGACGCGCAGGGCCGCGACGTCTATACCCGTATCCTCTACGGCGCGCAGATCTCGCTGACGGTCGGCATCGTCTCTCAGGTGATCAATTCGGTCATCGGCATCACGCTCGGCATGACCGCCGGCTACTGGGGCGGCTGGTGGGACGATCTGGTGAACGGCCTCACCAATGTCATGCTCGCCATCCCCTCGCTGATTTTCGCGCTCGCCGTCATGGCCGTGCTCGGCCCCGGCCTGCCGTCGCTTCTGATCGCGCTCGGCCTCACCAACTGGAGCTGGACCTGCCGCATCGCCCGCTCCTCGACGCTGTCGCTGAAATCGCAGGGCTATGTGCAGGCGGCGCAGACGCTCGGCTACGGGGACCTGCGCATCATGTTCACGCAGATCCTGCCCAACATGATGGGGCCGATCCTCGTCATGGCGACGCTCGGCATGGGCTCGGCCGTCCTCTCCGAGGCTGCGCTCTCCTTCCTCGGCCTCGGCATCCAGCCGCCGTTCCCCAGCTGGGGCTCGATGCTGACGGATGCGCGCCAGCTCATCCAGCTCGCGCCCTGGGTGGCGATCTTCCCGGGCCTTGCGATCTTCCTCTCCGTGCTCGGCTTCAACCTACTCGGCGACGGCCTGCGCGACAGCCTCGACCCGCATATGAGGACGCGCAAGCTATGACCGCGCCGCTTCTCGACATAAGGAACCTTCGGCTCGGCGTTTCCCTCGGCCGTTCCGCCCATCACCCGCTGCTGAAGGATGTCTCCTTCCAGATCATGCCGGGCGAAGCCTATGGGCTCGTCGGCGAATCCGGCTCCGGCAAGTCGATCACCTCGCTTGCCGTCATGGGGCTGCTGAAGAAGCCGCTCGCCGTTTCTGGCGGCGAGATTCTGTTCAAGGGACAGAACCTCATTTGCCTGCCGAAACGGGAGATGCGGCGCCTTCGCGGCAACCGCATCGCGATGATCTTCCAGGAGCCGATGACGGCGCTGAACCCGCTCTCCACCGTCGGCCGGCAGATCGCCGAGATGTTCGTGCTGCACCAGGGCAAGAGCTGGGGCGAGGCGGAAAAACTCGCCGTCGAGGCGCTCGGCAACGTCCGCGTGCCCAATCCCGACCGCCGTGCGAGGAATTTCCCGCACCAGATGTCCGGCGGCCTGCGCCAGCGCGTGATGATCGCCATGGCGCTCGCCTGCAATCCGGACCTCCTGATCGCCGACGAGCCGACCACGGCGCTCGACGTCACCGTGCAGGCCGAGGTGCTGCGGCTGATCAAGGAACTCTGCGCCGAGCGCGGCACGGCCGTGCTCTTCATCAGCCACGATCTCGGCGTCATCGCCAGCATCTGCCAGCGCGTCGGCGTTATGTATGCCGGCTGCCTCGTGGAGGAGAACGAGACGCGGGCGCTCTTCGAGGATCCGCGCCACGCCTATACGCGCGGCCTGCTCGGCGCCCTGCCGCGCCTCGGCAGCCGCAGCGAACACGGTCGCCAGCGCCTTGTCGATATCGACAGCATCATTGCCGACCGCTCGATATTGACCGAAACACGCTTCATCACCCCGCGCGGGGCGGAGGGGGCCGGCCATGACTGATCCCCTGCTGGAAGTAAACGACCTTCACGTCCGCTTCCCGATTGCCGGCGGCGGCCTGTTCGGCACAGGGCGGCGCATGCTGCATGCCGTCAACGGCATCAGCTTCGACCTCGCCAAGGGCGAATACCTGTCGATCGTCGGCGAATCCGGCTGCGGCAAGTCCACCACGGCGCTCTCCATCCTCGGCCTCCAGGAGCCGACGGAAGGCGCGATCCGCTATCGTGGCCAGCCGCTCGCCGGTCCCGGTGCGCCGGGGCGCATGCAGCGCGCCAAGGCGGTGCAGATGGTCTTCCAGGACCCCTATGCCTCGCTGAACCCGCGCCAGTCCGTGCGCACCTCGCTTACCGCGCCGCTGAAGCTGCACGGCATCACGGCGGCGTCGGAGATCGAGGGCCGCATCGAGGCGATGCTGAAGGATGTCGGCCTGACGCCCGAACAGGCGGCCCGCTATCCGCACGAATTCTCCGGCGGCCAGCGCCAGCGCATCGGCATTGCCCGCGCGCTGATCCTGGAGCCGGAGATCGTCGTGCTCGACGAGCCGGTCTCCGCTCTCGACGTCTCGATCCGCGCCCAGATCATCAACCTCCTGCTCGACCTGCAGGAAAAGCGCGGCCTCTCCTACATCATGATCAGCCATGACCTCAGCGTGGTCGAGCACATGAGCGACCGGGTGCTGGTGATGTATTTCGGCGAAGTGGTGGAGGAGGGCGGCTGGCGGCAGATCTTCGAAGCGCCCGCCCATCCCTATACGCGCCGGCTGATCGCCGCCATCCCCGATCCCGATACCGCGCTCAACCCTGCGGCAAGGGACGACCGGTTCGCCGACCTGCCGCAGCTGGCAGGCCGCAGCTTCGTCTCCGACGGCAGCACCGCGCCCGACGTGTTCACGCCGCCGTCGCCTTCCGAGCTGGTCGAGATCGCCGGGAATCACCGCGTGCGGTTGGCAAGGTCTCGCTGAGACGTTCGAAAAGGGTGGAACATATGGCCCGCAAGCCGAAGATCGCCGTCATCATGGACGAGAACACCAGCACGGGCGGCGAGCGCTACGATGTTTCGAAGCATTATTTCTCCGCCATCGGCCGGGCTGGTGGCTTTGCCTTCGGCATTCCCTACGCGCCCGCCATGGTCGATGCCGTCGTCGACGAATTCGACGGCTTCGTGAGCGTCGGCGGGCGTATCAACTTCCCTGCGGAATGGTATGTCGCGGGCGACCGGTCGCAGTATCCAACGTCGGACCGCCTTGCCGTCGACATGGCGCTGATGAAGGAGTTTCTCGGCCGTGACAAACCCGTCCTCGGCATCTGCAACGGCATGCAGATGCTCGCCTGCCTGCATGGCTGCCGGATGGTTTCGGATGTGCGCGCCTCCTGGCCCGGCGCGCTCGATCATGACCGGGGGGATGTGCTCCACGATGTGGAGATGACGCCCGGCACCAAAATGGCCGGTCTTATCAAGGTCAGCCGCTTCAGCGTGAACACCTTTCACCGCGAGGCGATTGTCGAGGCATCCGACGCTGTGGTCGTCGCCGCGCGCGGGACGGACGGCGTGATCGAGGCCATCGAGGTGCCGGCTTATGCGTTTGCGATGGGCCTGCAATGGCATCCGGAACGGCTCGACCCGGACAACCATCCCGGCGCGCGCGTCTTCGATGCTTTCATCCGGGCGGCAAGCTCCTGAGCCGGGGCCAACGCTGCTGAGCGCTGGCCCCGGCATGACGGGGTGACCGGGTTTATCCGAGAACCGCCTTCACGGCCTCGACCGTCGCCTTCACCACGGTGTCGGCCTCCTCCTTCGTCAGGCACAGCGGCGGCGCGAAGCCGAGGATGTCGCCCTGCGGCATGGCGCGGCCGATGACGCCGCGCTCCAGAAGGGCGGCGGAGACCTGCGGGCCGATCTTTTTGCCCGGATCGAAGAAGACGCGGTCGTCCCTGTCCTCGACGAATTCCACCGCCGCCATCAGGCCGTCGCCGCGCACTTCGCCGACATGCTTGTGGCCGCCGACAGCCTTGGCCAGTTCGCTGCGGAAATAGGCGCCGGTGGTGCCGGCATTTTCCACGAGGCCGAGCTCGTCGATGAGTTCGAGATTGGCGACGCCGGCGGCAGCGCAGATGGGATGCGATGAATAGGTCCACCCATGGCCGATGGCGCCGAGTTCATCCGAGCCCTTGACCAGCACTTCCCAGACCTTGTCCGAGACGATGGTGCCGGAGAGCGGCGCATAGGCCGAGGTGAGGCCCTTGGCGATGGTGATGAGGGCGGGCTTCATGCCGTAATGGTCGGAGCCGAACATCGTGCCGAGGCGGCCGAAGCCGGTGACGACCTCGTCGGCGATCAAGAGGATGTCGTACTTGTCGAGCACGGCCTGGATCTTCTGCCAGTAGCCCTTCGGCGGTGGCACGATGCCGCCGGTGCCGAGGATCGGCTCGCCGATGAAGGCGGCGACGGTGTCCGGCCCCTCGGCGAGGATCATCTCCTCCAGCTTGTCGGCGCAATATTGCGCGAACTGCTCCTCGTCCATCGACCGGTCCGGCCGGCGGAAGAAATAGGGCGCTTCCGTGTGCAGGATCGGCGCGCGCGGCAGGTCGAAGGCATTGTGGAAGAGGTGAAGGCCGGTCAAGGAGCCGGTCATGACGCCCGAACCGTGATAACCGCGCCAGCGCGAGATGATCTTCTTCTTTTCCGGCCGGCCGAGGATGTTGTTGTAGTACCAGACGAGCTTGATGTTGGTCTCGTTGGCATCCGAGCCGGACAGGCCGAAATAGACGCGGCTCATGCCTTCCGGCGCGCGGTCGATGATCATCTTGGACAGCGTGATCGAGGCTTCCGTGCCGTGGCCGACATAGGCGTGGTAATAGGCAAGGTTCTTGGCCTGCTCCGCGATGGCATCGGCGATCTTCGTGCGGCCGTAGCCGACATTGACGCAGTATAGGCCCGCGAAGGCATCGAGGCTCCTCTTGCCGTTGCTGTCCGTGATGTAGACGCCTTCGCCGCCCTCGATGACGCGCGTCGGCGTCTCGCCGCGGGCATGCATGCCCATATGGGTGGAGGGATGGAAGAAGTGGTCGCGGTCCCAGGCGGTGAGTTCGTTGCGTTTGTCGAGCATGGTCTTTCCTTTCGAAGTCGGTTTGTTCAAGCGTTCGGGCCGCGGCCGTCCAGTATTTTTCCGTCATCCTCGGGCTTGACCCGAGGATCCACAATCCCGGGTGCCGCGTGGATCCTCGGGTCAAGCCCGAGGATGACGAAGGTGAGGGATCAGGCAGCGGTGTCGATGCAGAGATATTTCAGTTCCGTGAAGGCCTCCATGCCGTGGCGCGAGCCCTCGCGGCCGAGGCCGGATTGCTTCCAGCCGCCGAAGGGGATCGGCCCGCCGGTGATCTTCACGCGGTTGACCGCCACCATGCCGTATTCCAGCGCGCGGGCAAGCCGCATCTGGCGCGCGCCGTTCTCGGTGACGACATAGGCGACGAGGCCGTATTCGGTGTCGTTGGCGCGGGCGATCACCTCCGCCTCGCTGTCGAAGGCGGTGACGGCGGCGACGGGGCCGAAGGTTTCCTCGCGCATGATCAGCGCATCGTCGGGAACATCGGTCAGAAGCGTCGGCTCGTAGAACAGCGGGCCCGCCTTGTGGCGCTTGCCGCCGGTGAGGACCTTCGCGCCGTGTTTCACGGCATCGGCCACCTGCTCCTCCACCTTGGCGATGGCGCGCTCGTGCATCAGCGGGCCGATCTCGACATCCGCCTCCAGCCCCGCGCCGACTTTCAGGGCCGCGATGCGGGCCTTGAAGGCGCTGGTGAAGGCGGCAAGGACGGATCGCTCGACATAGATGCGGTTGGCGGCAAGGCAATCCTGGCCCGACGTCGCGAATTTGGCGTTGACCGCGATATCCGCCGCCTTGTCGATATCGGCATCGGCGAAGACGATCTGCGGCCCATGGCCGACTAGTTCCTTGACGAGCCGCTTCATGGTCGGCGCGCACTGGCCGGCAATCAGCCTGCCGATCT
>CAMLOC010000229.1 GCA_946481465.1 uncultured Shinella sp.
GGCCGATGGCGAGCACCATGGCGAACATGGTGAGCACGTTGATGGAGAAGCCGAAGGCCGCCAGCACGCCGAACGTGCCGAGCAGCACGACCGGCACGGCGATCATCGGGATGATCGTCGCGCGCAGGTTCTGCAGGAAGAGCAGGAGCACGAGGAAGACGAGCACGATCGCCTCGATCAGCGTCTCCACGACCTTCTCGATCGACAGCTCCACGAAGGGCGTCGTCTCGTAGGAATAGGCGATCTCGACGCCCTCGGGCAAAGAGCCGGCAAGGCTGTCGAGCTCGGCATGCACGGCCTCGGCCGTCGTTATGGCGTTGGCGCCGCTCGCCAGCTGCACGCCGAAGCCGGCGGCCGGCATGCCGTTGAAGGTCGAGCTCTGGCCGTAGCTCTCAAGCCCGATCTCGACGCGCGCCACATCGCCGAGGCGCACGACGGAGCCGTCCGTCGCCGTCTTCAGGATGATCTTCTTGAACTCGTCCGCAGAGGTCAGCTGCGTCTGCGCGACGATGCTGGCTTTCAGCTGCTGGCCGCGCACGACGGGCGTCGAGCCGATGGAGCCGGCCGCGACCTGCGCGTTCTGCGCCTGGATGGCCGAGGTCACGTCGGAGGGGACGAGCTGGTATTTCTGCATCTGGTCGGGATCGAGCCAGACGCGCATGGCATAGCCGCTGCCGAAGGACTGCACGGAGCCGACGCCGTCGAGCCGCTCGATCCGCTCCTCGATGCTGCTCGACATGATGTCGGAGAGTTCGGAGGACGTGTAGCGCCCGTCGCGCGAGATGATGTTGCCGATCATCAGGATGCCGGAGGGTGAGCGCGACACGCTGACGCCGGAATCCTGCACGGCCTCGGGAAGCTGCGATTCGACGCGCGCCAGCTTGTTCTGCACCTCGACCTGCGCCAGTTCCGGATCCGTGCCGCTGGCGAAGGTGAGCGAGATGGAGGCCGATCCGGTATTGGAGGTCGATTCCATGTAGAGCAGGCCGTCGAGGCCGGTCAGCGCGCTTTCGATCTTCGTCGTCACCGAGTTCTCGACCGCTTCGGCGGTGGCGCCGGAATAGCTCGCACTGATGCGGACCGTCACCGGCGCCACATCGGGATATTGCGAGATGGAGAGCGAGTAGATGCCCATCACGCCCGACAGAAGGGTGGCGATCGCCAGTACGATGGCAAAGACGGGGCGGGCGATGAAGAAGCTCGCCAGGGCATTGCGCCGGAGGCCTTCGGTCATTGGGCGGCTCCCGACGCATCGCCCGTCGCGGACGAAGTGGCAAGGGATTGCTTGACGACCCCGTCCTCGTCGATCGTCACGTCCACCGGCGTGACGGCGGCGCCGGCGGAGATCTTCTGGAAGCCGTCGACGATCAGGCGATCGCCGTCCTTCAGGCCGTCGGTGACGATCCAGTCATTGCCGGTCGTGCCCTCGGTGGAAAGCGTGCGCTGCTCGACCTTGCCGTCGGCGGAGACCACATAGGCGACGGGCTCGCCCGCGCCGCTGCGCTGGACGGCGCGCTGTGGCACCAGGAAGGCGTTCGGCATGGTGCCGAGATCGACGGAGGCGCGCACGAACATGCCCGGCAGCAGGATGCGTTCCGGATTGGGGAAGCTCGCGCGCAGCGTGAAGGTGCCGGTGCTTTCGCTGACATTGACCGTCGCCAGCGAGATCGTGCCGGCGGCCTTGTAGTCCGCGCCGTTCTCCAGCGTCAGCCTGACGCTCGGCGCGCCCTCGCCCGCGCGGCCGAGGCGCCCGGCCTCGACGTCCTGGCGGATCCGCAGGAGGTTGGCGCTGGTATCGACGAGATCGACATTGACAGGGTCGATCTGGCGGATCGTCGCCAGCGCATCCGTCTGGTTCTGGGTGACGAGCGAGCCGACGCTGACGCTCGCCGTGCCGATGATGCCGGCGATCGGCGCCTTGATCACCGTGTTGTCGAGATCGATGCGCGCCGTCTCCAGGCTGGCCTTTGCCGCCTCCACGTCGGCTTTCGCCTGGAGCAGCGCCGCCCGCGCCTCGTCCAGCGACTGCTGGCTCACCGCGCTCTGCGATTGCAGCCGCTCGTTCCGGTCGAAGGCGACCTGCGCGGATTGCTCGGTCGCCTCGGCGCGCGACAGCGACGCCGCCGCCGCCGCATAGGCGGCGCCGAACTTCGCGTCACGCACCTTGAAGAGGGTGTCGCCCGCCTTGACCTGCCGCCCCTCGCGGAAATCGATGCTCTCGATGATGCCGTCGATCTGCGGGCGGATCTCCGCGGTGGCATGCGCCACGACGCGGCCGGAAAGCTGCGCGTGGCGCGGCACGGATTGGCCCTTGAGAACCACGACGCCCACCTCGACCGCGGAAGGGACGCCTCCGCCGGGAGGCGTGTTTCCGCCACCTTGATCCGAGCAGGCCGCCAGAAGGAGGCCGGCGGCCACCAGGCCGATCCCCAGGGTCTTCACGCGCATCGTGCACCTTTGTCTTGGCGGCGGATCGATCCAGCCGGCGTGTTATTTACAAAACTCATTAGTACCATTAATGTCCACCGAACGACATTGTCAATGGCTTCCGGAATCCCATGCCCGAAACACCTGCCCTTCCCCCCGCCGCCGCAGGCAGGACCCGCGGCCGGCCGAAACGCGCCACGCCGGCCGAGCAACGCGCGAAAATCGTCGCGGCGACGCGGGAACTGTTCCTCGCCCGCGGCTATGGCGGGACGACGATGAGCGACGTCGCCGCCCATTGCCGCGCCTCCAAACGCACGCTCTACGAACTCTTCCCCTCCAAGACCGACCTGCTCGGCGCGATCATCGAGCAGCATCGCGAGAGCATGCTGGCCCTTCCGGGAGATTACGAGGGGCTGGACCTCGCGCAAGCCCTCGAACGGATTTTCCAGGTCGATATAGGCGAGGCGGAAGACAAGGCGCGCGAGGCCTTTCTCAATCTCACCATCGTCGAGGCTGCGCGCTATCCCGAGGTCGGCGAGATGATGCGGCGCCTCGGCGGCCTGCGGGCGCATGCCTTGCTTGCCGAATGGCTGGAGGGGGAAAGGCAGGCCGGACGGCTCTTCATCGACGACACGGCAAGCGCCGCTCGGATACTCATGGACATGATGTTCGGCGCGATCGTGACGAAGACGGGCACGGGCGCCGAAGGGCCCGGCCTTGATGCGCGCCAGGATTACAGGCGGCGCGGCACCCGCAACTTCGCCCCCGGCACCGCCAACCCGCGGGGCCCCGACCGCGGTCAGACGTAGAGTTCCCGGTCGCCGAAGGGATCGCCGTCCTCGAAGTTGCGCGTGCCGATGCGCGAGGTGTCTTCGTCCGCCGAACCCTGGGCCGCCTGCTGGCGGGCCGAGCCCGCCTCCTTTGCCGCCTTCAGCGCGGCAATCTCGGCCTTGAGGCTGGCGATGGCCTCCTGGAGTTCCGCCTTCGCGTCCTCGTCCTGCGCCTCGGCAAGCTCGCTTTGCTTGCTGGAGAGCTGCGCTTCGAGCGCGGAAAGGCTGCCGCCCGACGAGGATGTCAGCGTCACGGCCGCCGATGTCGATGAGGAAACTGCTCCGACCATGTCGATCCACCAAATCGTTTTCGATAGGCTGACATTGATCACACATAAATTGAGATACCCTCAGCACGTCTTTCGTACCGGTCCGCACAGCGCACCGGATTGCCAATCCGGTCGGGGCGGACTAGGTTCGGCCGGTCTGAGCCCCCTGGACCGCCATGCCTGAACTGAACCGGAAGCCCGATATTCCGCCGCCGACGGGGCCGGCCTTTCGATTGTCATCGCTGTTTGCCATGAGCAAGCCGAGCGCCCGGCGCTGGCCGTTCGCCCTGCGCGCGGCCCTGGCGATGGGCGTTCCGGCGGCCGCCGGCTGGCTGGCCGGCGACCTGCCGGCAGGGTTGATGGCAACGATCGGCGGCTTCACCGCCGTCTATGGCAACGACCGGCCGTTCGTGAACCGCGCCGTCCATCTCGGCACGATCGCCATCGCCTTCGCGCTCGCCGTCATGATCGGCGTGGCGGCGGGCGGCGCCGTATGGCTGACCATTCCGGTGATAACGCTGACGGCGACCGCCGCCGCCTTCCTGTGCAGCGCCCTGAAGGTCTCGCCGCCCGGCGCCTATCTCTTCACGCTCGCGGTCGCCGCCGGCACCGCCATGGGCGCCGAGCATCTCGCCTGGTGGCATGTGGGAACGCTCGTCTTCGCCGGCGGGGCCTTCGCCTGGA
Organism: uncultured Shinella sp.; assembly: GCA_946481465.1. The sequence goes on from CAMLOC010000229.1 coordinate 4,211, forward strand.
CGCTGCATATGGCGGGCGCGATCTTCGCGCCCCGCGGGCCGGAGGTGCAGGCGTTGAAGGCGGCCGCCCGCGCGGTCGGCGCCTTCCTGTCCGCCGCCGGTACGCCGCGCGCCGACATCGCCCGGCACCAGGCGGCCGTTGCGCTGCATCATGCCTGGACCGCGCTGGTCGGCCAGCAGCCGGTGCAGCCCCGCCCGGACGGAACGCTGACGCGGCTGCGCATGGAAGGCCGGGAACTGCACATGATCTTCGCCGAGGCGATCAATGCTTCGGTGGCGGGCGAACCCATCCCGCAGGCAAGCGTCGAGCGCGTGGAGGCCATCGCCCGGCAGGGGTCGACGCCGCGCGACGTCACCGATCCCGGCCATATCCCCCTCGGGCGTGTCAGCGGCTGGCAATTGCTGAAGGAAAGCGCCCGACCGGGCGCGCAGCCGTTCGAGATCGGCCTGCGCGTGGCCGTGGCCGCGGCGGTCAGCGGGCTCGTCGGCTGGGTGACGAATATCGAGCATGCCTACTGGATCACCGCCGCGGCCGTGCTGATGCTCTACCAGGGGCTCGACCGCGCGACGATGCTGCAGCGGGGGATCCAGCGGGTCGGCGGCACGCTGATCGGCACGGTGCTGGCTGGCGGCGTGCTGTTCCTGCATCCCGAAGGGCTATGGCTCGCAGCGACCGTCATGGTGCTGCAATTCATCATCGAGATGCTGGTGCTCCGGAACTACGGGCTGGCCGTCGTGTTCATCACGGCGATCGCGCTCACCATCGCCGCCGGCGGCCAGCCGGTGACGGATATCCCGCACCAGGTCTGGATCCGCGCCGAGGACACGATTTTGGGCTGCGCGATCGGCATCGCGGTGTTTCTGCTGCTGGCGAAGCGCGACGCCACCCGGGCGATCGCGCAGGCGCTGCTGCGCACCTGGGGCGCGATCGACCTCGTCGCCCAGCGCCTTTCCTCCGGCGACGCCGATTCGGTCGCGGCCCGCAGCGCCCGGCGCAACCTCCAGCATCACACGATCCTCTTGCTGCAAAGCTTCGACACCGCCATCGGCAGCAGCACGGACAGCCGTATCGCCGCCGAACCGCTCTGGCCCGCCGTGGTCGCCACCCAGCGCCTCGCCTATCGCCTGCTTGCCGCCGCATGGCGGATCGAAGCCGCCACGGCGACGGGCGGCAACGCCGCCCTGGCGGAGGACCTGTTCGGCAAGGACGGCGCGGCGCACCTGCACGCCGCGCTCGCCGAAATCATCGCTGCGCTCCACAAGGGGTCAGCGCCGCCTCCCCTGTCGGACCTTCCCGCCTTTCTCGATGCGGAAGTCCGGCTGCTCGGCAACTCGATCGTCACCGCGGTCCACCGCGCGTGACGGGCTATTCCTTCACCGCGCCCGTCATGGCCGAGACGTAGTAGTCGACGAAGAAGGAATAGAGGATGACGACCGGCAGCGAGCCGAAGAGCGCGCCCGCCATGAGCGATCCCCATTCGAAGACGTCGCCGCGCACGAGTTCCGTCAGCACGCCCACCGGCACCGTCTTGTTCTCCGACGACTGGATGAAGGTGAGCGCGTAGATGAACTCGTTCCACGACAGCGTGAAGGCGAAGATGCCCGCCGAGATCAGGCCCGGCACGGCGAGCGGCAGGATGATCCTGATAAGGATCTGCCAGCGCGAGGCGCCGTCCACCAGCGCGCTTTCCTCCAGTTCGAAGGGGATCGACCGGAAGTAGCCCATCAGGAGCCAGGTGCAGAACGGGATGAGGAAGGTCGGATAGGTGAAGATCAGCGCGAGGCGCGAATCGTACATGCCGAGCTTGAAGACGATGAAGGCGAGCGGGATGAAGAGGATCGACGGCGGCACGAGATAGGCGAGGAAGACGAGCAGGCCGACGGAGCGCGAGCCCGTGAAGCGCACGCGCTCGATCGCATAGGCGCCGAAGACGGAGGCGGCGAGCGACAGGACGGTCGAGCAGACCGCCACCAGCATCGTGTTCCACAGCCAGCCCGGATAGGACGTCTCGAAAAGCAGGTACTTGATGTGGTCGAGCGTCGGCCCGACGACCCAGAACGGGCTGTAATTGTTGTAGTCGGTAAGCTGCGCGTTCGGCTTCACCGCCGTGATGCCCATCCAGTAGAACGGGAAGAGCAGCACGAAGACGAAGACCGCCAT
>CAMLOC010000230.1 GCA_946481465.1 uncultured Shinella sp.
ATATGATGCTGAAAGTCCTGATGCCGAAGGCTACCTTCGTGGGTAACGACGCCGCCGACGCGCTCGCCATCGCCATCTGCCATGCCCACAACCACCAGGGCCTCTCCGGCCGCCTCGCCAAGCTCGCCGGCTGATTTGTTCTTGACTTGTTCCGGTCTGGCCACTAAGTAATACCTCGGAGGTATTACCATGCGCGTGACGGAAAAAGGCCAGGTGACGATCCCGAAGGAAATCCGCGACCGACTGAACATCGGGCCGGGCTCCGAGGTCGATTTCATCGCTGACGGAAAAAGCGCCCGGCTGATCGTCGTGTCGGGCGGCAGGGCTGAGGAGCCCGAAGATTTCGAGAGCTGGCTCAACAGTGTGAGCGGCACCTTCGATACCGGCGGCATGACGACGGACGAATACATGGAATGGCTGAGAGGACCGCGCGATGACCTCGGTTCTCGTTGACACCAATATCTTCATCGACGTGTTCGGACGGGAGACGCCGTTCAAGCTCTGGTCTTCCAAGACCATTCTGGCGTTCAAGCCTCAGGCGCAATTCATCCTGACGCCGATCGTTTGGTCGGAACTGGCCGGCTTGCTGCCGAGCGAGGATGAGCTGGCGCTGGCGCTGTCGAGGCTCAATCTGCAACGCGAGGCATTGCCGTTTTCTGCGGCCTATCGGGCGGGGCTCGCGCATCAGCTCTATCGCAAGGCGGGCGGTCAGCGCGAGCGGACGTTGCCGGATTTCCTTGTCGGCGCGCATGCCGAGGCGCGGGGCCACCGCCTGCTCACCCGTAACGCCGCGCGCTACCGCACCTATTTCCCCACGCTCGACATCATCTCCCCCGAAACCCATCCCTGACGGATTTTCTCATGATCGGCAAACTCAAGGGCACAATCGACGAGATCGGCGAGGACCATGTGGTCCTCGACGTGCACGGCGTCGGCTACGTCGCCTTCTGCTCGGCGCGCACGCTCGGCAAGCTCGGTTCGAGCGGCGAGGCGGCGGTGCTGTTCATCGAGACCTATGTGCGGGAGGACCAGTTCCGGCTGTTCGGCTTCCTGTCCGCGTTGGAGCGCGAATGGTTCCGGCTGCTGCAGAGCGTGCAGGGCGTCGGTTCCAAGGTGGCGCTGGCCGTGCTCTCGACGCTGACCCCGGGCGAACTGGCGAACGCCATCGCGCTGCAGGACAAGACGGCGGTGTCGCGCGCCCCGGGCGTCGGGCCGAAGGTGGCGGTGCGCATCATGACGGAACTGCGCAACAAGGCGCCGGCCTTCGCCGGCGAGGCGTCCGCCTCGATCGGGCTCAAGCAGGAACTGGGCGAGGGCGTCGCCGCAGCGCCGGTCGCCGACGCAGTCTCGGCGCTGACCAATCTCGGCTATTCGCGCGACCAGGCGGCCAATGCCGTCGCCGCAGCGCTGAAGAACGGCGGGGAGGGGGCCGACAGCGCAAAGCTCATCCGCCTCGGCCTCAAGGAATTGTCGCGGTGATGCGGTTGCCTTCCGCGCCCGACAATGGGATTAGGCGCTCATGAGCGACGAGAACAGGCTGCTTTCGCCGGAAAAGCGCGGCGAGGACATCGATACGGCCCTCAGGCCCCAGACGCTGGACGACTTCACCGGCCAGGCGGAGGCGCGCGCCAACCTGAAGATCTTCATCGAGGCGGCGAAGAACCGCGGCGAGGCGCTCGACCATGTGCTCTTCGTCGGCCCGCCCGGCCTCGGCAAGACGACGCTGGCGCAGATCATGGCGAAGGAACTCGGCGTCAACTTCCGCTCGACCTCCGGCCCGGTCATCGCGAAGGCCGGCGACCTCGCCGCGCTGCTGACCAATCTCGAAGAGCGCGACGTGCTCTTCATCGACGAGATCCACCGCCTCAACCCGGCCGTCGAGGAAATCCTCTATCCGGCGATGGAGGATTTCCAGCTCGACCTGATCATCGGCGAAGGCCCGGCGGCGCGCTCGGTGAAGATCGACCTGTCGAAATTCACCCTTGTCGCGGCCACCACGCGCCTCGGCCTGCTGACGACGCCGCTGCGCGACCGCTTCGGCATTCCGGTGCGGCTGAATTTCTACACCGTCGAGGAACTGGAGCTGATCGTGCGCCGCGGCGCGCGGCTGATGGGCCTCGGCATGACGGACGAGGGCGCGCGCGAGATCGCCCGCCGGGCGCGCGGCACGCCGCGCATCGCCGGGCGGCTCTTGCGCCGCGTGCGCGATTTTGCCGAAGTGGCCCGGGCGGAAGCCGTGACGCAGAAGATCGCCGACGAGGCCCTGACGCGCCTCCTCGTCGACAATATGGGCCTCGACCAGCTCGACCGGCGCTATCTCTCGATGATCGCGCACAATTTCGGCGGCGGGCCGGTCGGCATCGAGACGATCGCGGCGGGGCTTTCCGAGCCGCGCGACGCGATCGAGGACATCATCGAGCCCTACATGATCCAGCAGGGCTTCATCCAGCGCACGCCGCGCGGCCGCGTGCTGACGGCCAATGCCTGGAAACACCTCGGGCTGACGCCGCCGAAGGATCTCGAAGCGACGCAGTTCCGGCTTTTCTCCGAAGACGATCGAGCATGAGCGACGCGACCCATCACCTCTCGGGCGAACTGACGCAGGCGGGCCACCGGCTTACCCAGCGGGTCTATTACGAGGACACGGACTTTTCCGGCGTCGTCTATCACGCCCGCTACCTGCATTTCCTGGAGCGCGGGCGCACGGATTACCTGCGGCTGCTCGGCGTCGAGCAGGGCAGCCTCGTCCTGGAAGGGGACCGCGAGGGCCTTGTCTTCGTCGTGCACCGCATGGAGATCGACTTCAAGTCGCCCGCCCGCATGGACGACATTCTCACGATCCTCACCTCCACCGAGAAGGCGGGCGGGGCGAAGATGATCCTCGACCAGGAGATCCGCCGGGGCGAGCAACTGCTGATCGCCGCGCGCGTCATCATCGCCGTCATCAATGCCGCGGGCCGTCCGCGGCGGTTGCCGGAGGGGCTTGCGGCGCGGTTCCTTGCCGGGGCGCGGGAAACGCCCGGCATGGACAAGCAGTAACACTCCCTTAACCATAATGATGTCTTACTCGCTTCACGAGGATGGTTTTGTGCACTGCACGTCATCCTTTAACCAAAATTGCCGTCAAGAAGGCAGGCTGTAAGCGTTTGACCGGCATGGCGGCCGGCGGCATCAACCGGACATTCTTGACGGACATGCGGAGCGGGTGCGGACAAAAATCCTTGCCGACGACGCCATGTTTGTGAATGCCGATGCGGAAACCCCCTCCCAGGAGACCGCGGCGGCGTGAATGTGACCCGGTTCGAGCCGCAAAGGCCCGTGCCGGGTGTTTGGATTCGGGGACATAGGTCTATGGAACAAGTGGGTTTGGAAGCGGCAGGCAGCGTGACCCTTTGGGGTCTCTTCATGCAGGCCGGGTTCGTTGTGAAGCTGGTCATGCTCGGCCTCATCGCCGCGTCCGTATGGACCTGGGCCATCGTCGTCGACAAGACGGTGAGCTACGGCAAGGCGCGCCGCCAGCTCGACAGCTTCGAACAGGTCTTCTGGTCGGGCCAGTCGCTGGAGGAGCTCTACCGCACGCTCTCCGACCGCCAGACCACGGGCATGAGCGCCATCTTCGTGGCGGCCATGCGGGAATGGAAGAAGAGTTTCGAGCGCGGGGCGCGATCGCCGATCGGCCTTCAGATGCGTATCGACCGGGCGATGGACGTGACGCTGTCGCGCGAATCCGAGACGCTGGAGGCTCGCCTCGGCTCGCTTGCCACCATCGGTTCGGCGGCGCCCTTCGTCGGCCTGTTCGGCACGGTCGTCGGCATCATGACCTCGTTCCAGGCGATTGCCGGCTCCAAGCAGACGAGCCTTGCGGTCGTGGCGCCCGGCATCGCCGAAGCGCTGCTGGCCACCGCCATCGGCCTTCTTGCCGCAATTCCGGCGGTTATTGCCTACAACAAGTTCTCTGCCGATGCCGGCAAGCTGACGGCGCGCATGGAAGGGTTCGCGGACGAGTTCTCCGCCATCCTGTCGCGCCAGATCGATGAGAAACTGCAGCCGCGCGCAGCGGCGCAGTGACCGGCCTCAGGAAGTAGACGGAGACAACGCCATGGGCATGTCAGTCGGAGCGAAGAATGCGGGCGGCGGCCGCCGCCGTCGCGGTGGGGGCAAGCGAGCCCCGATGAGCGAGATCAACGTGACGCCGTTCGTCGACGTCATGCTCGTGCTGCTCATCATCTTCATGGTGGCCGCGCCCCTGATGACGGTCGGCGTGCCGCTCGACCTGCCGAAGACGCAGGCCAAGGCGCTCAACGCCGACACGCAGCCGATCACCGTTTCCGTCAAGGCGGACGGTCAGGTCTACCTGCAGGAAACGGCGATCCCGATCGACGAGATCGCTGCGAAGCTCCAGGCCGTGGCGACCACGGGCTATACCGAGCGGGTCTTCGTGCGCGGCGACGGCACGGCGCCCTATGGCATCATCGCCGACGTCATGTCGCGCATCCAGGCCGGCGGGTTCACCAATATCGGCCTCGTCACCGAGCAGAAACCGGATACGTGATCGCACGCCATGAAGGGCAGTCTCGCCACATCCGCCGTCATCCACTCCCTGGTTCTCACCTGGGCGCTGGTTTCGCTCGGCAGCCCTGAGAGCTTCGACGTCGCCAATGTCGAGGCCATGCCGGTCGATATCGTGTCGATCGAGGAGCTGACGCAGATCCAGCAGGGCGACAAGAAGGCCGAAATGAAGGAAAAGGCCGCGCCCATCCCGACCAAGAAGGAAACGCCGGTCGAGAATGCGGAAAACGCCGGCGACAACGATGTTGACCTGAAGAACCTGCCGACGCCGGAGGAAAAGCCGCGCGATATCGAGACCGCCGCCGCGCCGGAAAAGGCCGAGAAGGTCGTGCAGACGCCGGATACCAAGCCCGTCGAGGACGTGAAGCAGGAAGAGCCCGCCAGCGAGCCCTCGACCGAGGTCGCCGCGCTTCCCGAGACGAAGCAGGAGGTCAAGCCGGACCCGAAGCCGGAGGCGACGCCGTCGGAGGAAAAGCCGGCCGAGGCCGAGGACGCCGAGGCGCTGCCGGACAAGATCCCGCTTCCCGAGATGAAGCCGAAGATCGAGCCGAAGAAGACGGAAACCGCGGAAAAGCCGGCCGAGAAGAAGGTCGAGACGGCAAAGGCGGAGACCGCCAAGACGCCGGACCGCAAGAAGGACCAGAAGAAGAAGCAGGAGAAGGCGAGCTCGCTGAACGACAGCGACTTCAACGCCGACGAGATCTCCGCGCTTCTCAACAAGGAAAAGGCGGCCGGCGGCGGGGCGAAGCGCTCGCAGGAGCAGGCGGCGCTCGGCGGCAAGAAGACGACGAGCGGCACGAAGCTGTCGCTCAGCGAGATGGACGCGCTGCGCGGCCAGATCCAGAACAACTGGTCGATCATCCCCGGCCTTGCCGATGCGGCCGACGTGCGCATCCAGGTCAAGATGCAGCTCGACCAGAACGGCGACATCATTGGCGAGCCGGAAGTGGTGGCGACGGGCGGCTCGGACACGGCACGCCGCGCACTCGCGAGCGGCGCGCGCCGCGCCATTATGAGGTCGAAGCCCTTCAAGGGCCTGCCGCCGGAAAAATATGATGCCTGGAGCGAAGTCGTCGTGAACTTCGACCCGAGCCAGATGATGTAAGAACTAGGAAGGCCTAGATTTATGTTCAGACGCACTCTTCTCCGACTTCTGGTCGTGCTGACCGGCCTTGCGGCATTCCTGCCGCAGGCCTGGGCGCTCGTGGAAATCAACATCAACAAGGGCAATGTCGAGCCGCTGCCGATCGCGGTGACGGATTTCATCGCCGCCGGCGATCTCGGCCAGCGCATCACCGACGTGATCGCGGCGGACCTGAAACGGTCGGGCCTCTTCGCGCCGGTCAACAAGCAGGCCTTCATCGAGAAGATCGCCAATCCCGACCAGGCGCCGCGCTTCGACGACTGGAAGGTCATCAACGCGCAGGCCCTCGTCACGGGGCGCGTGACGCAGGAAGGCGACGGGCGCCTGCGCGCCGAGTTCCGCCTGTGGGACACCTTCGCCGGCAAGCAGATGACCGGCCAGCAGTTCTACACCCAGCCGGAAAACTGGCGCCGCGTCGCCCATATCATCGCCGATGCGATCTATGAGAGCCTGACGGGCGAGAAGGGTTACTTCGACACCCGCATCGTCTATGTCGCCGAAAGCGGCCCGAAGACCGCCCGCAAGCGCCAGCTCGCCATCATGGACCAGGACGGCTTCAACGCCCGCGCGCTGACCAACGCCAACGATCTCGTCCTGACGCCGCGCTTCTCGCCGAGCCGTCAGGAAATCACCTACATGT
>CAMLOC010000231.1 GCA_946481465.1 uncultured Shinella sp.
AAACCCGGACGATCAGTTCATCGTCGACCACTGGCTTTCGACTTCCCGCGCGTCCTTGTTCAAGTGCACATGGGCATCGACATGATCGACCCAGTCGAGGGGGATCAGGTGGTGCTGGCCGTCCTTCGAATCGCTCCGGGTGAGCTTGATGCGGCTGTCGCCCTCCATGTGGTCGACGGTGCCGACATGGCGACCATCGGCGGCGCGCACTTCCATATGTTCACGAATTTCGCTTGCAGCGACCATGGGAGTTCTCCTTTCAGGTCAATTCACCCGAAAAGAACGCGGGGACCCGCGCGTGGTTCCCCGCTTCGCAAGGCCGTGCGGCTGGTTAGTAGACGCTCTCGTAGGCGGCGCAGATCTCCGCCTGCGTCTTGCCGGAGAGGTAGGCGATCTCGCCTTCCTTGTGCTTGACATAGACGTCGGCGAAGCCTTCCGGGAACCAGCCGCAGACCGTGGCATTGCCGCGGAACCGCTGGAGCGCGGCCTCCAGCGTCTGCGGCAGGCGGACATAGCCGCGGGCGGCCAGCGCCTCGACGGTCAGCAGCGACAGGTCCTCCTGCGTCGCCTCCGGCACGGCAAGCCCCTCCTCGATGCCCTGAACGCCGGCATGCACGATGGCGGCGAGCGCCAGATGCGGATTGGCCGTGCCGTCGGCGGCGCGGAACTCGAAATTGAACTGCGCGGCGCGGGCGATGTCGCTGATGTCTGAAACCGGGCAGATGCGCACCGAGGCCTCACGGTCGCGGAAACCGAGATTGTTGAAGGCGGCGCTCCAGCGATGCGGGGTGAGGCGCAGGTAGGAGACGACGCTCGGCGCGGTGATGGCGATGATCGAATCGAGATATTTCAGGATGCCCGCGACGAATTTCCCGGCAACGTCGGAGAGTTCGTGCTTGCCGTCCGGATCGTGGGTGACGGGATTGCCGGCCGCATCCAGCATGCTGATATGCACATGCACGCCGTTGCCGACGCCGGCCGGATCGCGGATCGGCGTGAAGGTCGGCTCGTAGCCGAGTTCGCGGGCGACGAGGCCGACGAGTTCGCGGGTGATCAGCGAATGGTCGGCGACGGTGACACCCTTCTGCGGGCCCATCGTCACTTCGAACTGGCCGGCGCCGAATTCCTTGAGGATGGTGTCGGGCGTGACGCCCGCCGCGCGCATCGCCGCGACGATCGCCTCGCAGAAATGCCGTTCCTCCTGGAACCCGCCGAGCGTGAAGGCCTTGCCGACCTCGGAGACGAGATGCTTGATCTGGAACTCGTGCTCGAAGGCGCCGTAGAGCGTGACGCCCGCCACCCGTTGCAGGCGTTCCAGCGCTGCCTCGAGGATGGAGCGCGTGCAGAATTCCCACGGCCGGCCGTCGGTATAGCGGATATTGCCGAGGACGAAATTCTCGTTCGGCGCGCCCTCCTCGCTCTCGATGCTGACGCTGGTCGCCGGATCGGGAATGAGCACGAGGTCGCCGAGCGAGCCGAACGGGCTTTCGGCGATGTTGTCGAAGCAGGTGATCTGCACGTTGGTCGGCGTCCAGCCGACGCCGCGCTTCAGGCGCTTTTCCATCTGCGCCAGCGGAAAGGCCTTGCCGCGCACCTTGCCCGAAAGGTCGCCGCAGCAGGCGACCATCATTTCCTCACGTTTCATCAGCGTCCCCGTTGATCTGGTCATAACCCGGCATCGAAAAGCGGATGCCGTCCCAATCCTTGATGCGTTTCTGCGTCGCTTCCCAGTCGGCCTCCGAGACGCGCACGATCAGCGCCTCGACGAGCGCCATGGCCGTCGCCACCGTGTCCCAGGCCGTGCCGGCATCGATCGGCAGGGCGACGATGTGGTCGGCGCTGCGCGCGGCCGGCGACATCCACTTGTCGGTGACGACGACGATGGTCGCGCCGCGCTTTTCAGCGATCGTCTCGGCAAGCCGGGCGAGGCTGAGCTGGTAGCGGCGAAAATCGAACAGCAGCACGACGTCCTTGCGGCGCATCCGCAGGACGTGCTCCGGCCACATTTCCGGGTTGTCGGCCATGTGGTAGATGCCGCTGCGGATCTGGCGCAGGTGGATCGACAGGAAAGAGGCGACATTGTCGCTGACCCGCCCGCCGAGCAGGAAGATGTTGCGCGAAGGATCGGCGAGCAGCGCGGCGAGGCTGTCGAACTGCGCCTGTGATACCGTCGCCGTCATCTCCTGCATGACCGCCGAGATGCGCGCCACATATTCCGACAGGAATTCCGAATGGCCGACCGGCTTCTGGCTCGATTTCAGGTCGAGCGGCGAGCGCTGCCCTTCCTTCAATTCGGCGATCAGCTGGCGCTGCAGGTCCTGGAAGCCGCCGCAGCCGATCTTGCTGACGAAGCGGGTGATCGAGGGCGCGCTGACGCCGGTCTTGGCCGCCAGCTCCTGGATGCTTTCAAGGCCGGTGAAGGGATAGTCCGCAAGAATGGCATTGGCGATCTTGCGCTCGCTGGCGGTCAGCTGCGCGGCGGCATCGCGAATCCTCGTGCGGATCGTCGTCGACGATTTCCCATCGCTCATTGGCGTTCGTTCCCTTGGTTGGCGCGGATATTCGCGCCGTGAAAAAAATTAGTCAAATGGAAAAATGCAATTGACTATGATCGAAAAATTTCTTTGACTGCCCGTCATGAGAGCCCCACCCGCCGGGCCCCTGACGGATCCCATCAAATGCTCAGCTTCGCAGACCGCGACACGACCAGATTGCTGCAGACGGGCGACCCGGAGCCGGTGGAATGGGTCAACTCCGCCGGCGCCTCGCCGGTCTTCCTGACCTGCGAACATGCCGGTCGCGCCATTCCGGCCGCGCTCGGCGATCTCGGCATCCCCGCCGCGGAAATGGACCGCCACATCGCCTATGACGTCGGTGCGGAAGGGGTCGCGCGCGGCCTTGCCGAGCGCCTCGACGCCGCGCTTGTCCTGCAGCGCTACAGCCGCCTCGTCATCGACTGCAACCGGCCTTTCGAGGCGCGGGACTGCGTCGTCCGCGAGAGCGACGGCACCGTGGTTCCGGCCAATGCCGATATCTCCGACCGCGACCGCCGCCGCCGCTATGTGGAGATCCACCAGCCGCTGCACGAGACGATATCCGCGGCGCTCGACCAGCGCCAGGCAAGCGGGAGGCCGCTCCTCCTCGTCTCGGTACACAGCTTCACGCCGGTCATGCGCGCGACGGGCGCCGTCAGGGATTTCGAACTCGGCCTGCTCTACAACCGCGACGCCCGCCTTGCCGAGCGGCTTGCGCAGACGTTCCGCGCCGCCAATCCGGACGTCACCGTCAAGCTCAACGCACCTTACCACGTCGACGACATCTCCGACTACACGATCCCGGTGCACGGCGAACGGCGCGGCATCGCGCATGTGCTTCTGGAAGTGCGCAACGACCTCATCAACGATGCCCGCGGGCAGGAGGAATGGGCGCACCGCCTCGCCGCTCCCCTCCGCCTTGCGGCAGCCAGCCTCGAAGGAAACGCCTGATGGCCGCTGACCATCTCACCACCCGCGACGTGCCGCTCGACCCGGCCGCCTCCGCCATCCTCTTCATCGACGTGCAGAATTTTTCCGTGCGCCGCGAGGGCGGCGAGTTCAAGGACGTCCCGGACGCCGATATCGCCGGCAAGTACGGCTATTATTTCAAACGCATCCACGAGGTCGCGATCCCGAATATGCAGCGCCTGCTGGACGGCTTCCGCAAGGCCGGTATCGAGGTGCTGCACACGACGATCGAGAGCCTGACCAAGGACGGCCGCGACCGCAGCCTCGACTACAAGATCACCGGCTTCAACGTGCCGAAGGGATCCTGGGACGGCAAGGTGATCGACGAGCTGGCGCCGCTGGAGGACGAGATCGTCTTCCCGAAAAGCTCGTCCAGCGTCTTCGTCTCCACCCATATCGACTACACCCTGCGCAATCTCGGCGTAAAACAACTCGTGCTGTGTGGACTTCTGACCGACCAGTGCGTGGAATCGGCCATCCGCGACGCCTGCGACCTCAACTATCTCGTGACGCTCGTGCCGGATGCCTGCGGCACCTATTCGCAGGAGCGCCACGATACGTCGCTGAACGCCATCAAGGGCTATTGCCGCCAGGTTTCGACCGACGCGCTGCTGAAGGAGATCGGGCAGTAACGCCCGCATACGAGGAAACACCCGCAGACGGGCCGCAGAACAAGACGAAAAGACCGGGCCGCGCGACACTTCACTGCCGAAAGGCATCAAAAGGGGAACGACCATGATGAAGACTTCCAAACTGCTTCTGGCGGCCGCAAGCCTTGCGCTCGCCGCCTCCGCGGCCTTCGCCGACGACGACAAGATCGTCATCGGCGGCGCGCTCTCGATGACGGGCATCCAGGCGCCGCTCGACACGCCCGGCTATAACGGCGCGCAGGTCGCCGTCAAATATCTCAACGACAATGGCGGCGTGCTCGGCAAGCAGGTCGAGTTCATCAACATCGACGGCAAGTCCGATCCGGTGACCGTCGGCAACGTCGCCGTCGAACTGATCGACAAGGGCGCCCAGGTCATCGTCGCGCCCTGCGACTTCGATTTCGGCTCGCCGGCAAGCCGCGAGGCACAGTCGGCCGACCTCGTCGGCATCTCGACCTGCGCCTCCGATCCGCTCTATTCCTCCTGGTCGCTCGGCGACAAGCAGTTCACGCTCTCCATGTGGAACACCACGATGGGCGCGACGGCCGCCGACTTCGCGGTGAAGGAGAAGGGCTGGAAGACGGCCTATGTCGTCACCGACCAGTTCATCGCCTATACCAAGTCGCTCTCCAAGTACTTCGTCGAGCAGTTCAAGGCCGACGGCGGCGAGATCATCCTGGAAGACACCTATACGAACGGCGACAACAACTTCTCCGCCCAGCTCGCCCGTCTCCAGGCGCTCGGCAAGAAGCCGGACGTGATCTTCATCTCCTCCTACGGCACGGATATCGGCGTGATCATCCGCGCGCTGCGTGAAGTCGGCTATGACGCGCCGATCCTCGGCGGCGATGCCTATGACGATCCGGCCATGCACGAGGCGCTCGGCGAGAAGTTCGGCAACGACGTCTATTTCGTCACCCATACCTGGATGGGCGCGGGAGCGGATCCGGAAATGGAGAAGTTCATCGGCCTCTACAAGGAAATGTTCGGCAAGGAGCCGGACACGTCCTTCGTCTCGACGGGCTGGGACACGATCATGATGATCGCCGAGGCCATCAAGGCGGCCGGCACGACGGAAGGCGCAGCCCTCGCCAAGGCGCTTGAAGACGGCCAGTTCAAGCTCCTGACCGGCGACCTCGACTACGGCACGGCCGAAGAAGGCCACGTCCCGAACAAGGCGGCGGCGCTCATCGAGCTGAAGGGCGGCAAGCCGACCTTCGTGGGCTGGCGCAAGCCGGAATCCCTGCCGAAGCCCTGATCGGTTACCCGGGCCGGCTGAAAAGCCGGCCCTCCAATTTCGGAAAAGCCATGTCTGAAACGCGCCTTGCGGTAAACGACGTGTCGGTGGAATTCACCGGCCTCCGCGCCCTCGACCATGTGTCACTCTCCGTCTCGACCGGCGAGGTCGTCGGCCTGATCGGCCCGAACGGCTCCGGCAAGACGACGCTCATCAACGCCATCACCGGCCAGGTGAAGCTGGCGGGCGGCACGATCACCGCCGGCGACACGACCCTTTCGGGCCTCTCGCCCCGCGCGATCGCGCTGGCCGGCGTCAGCCGCTCGTTCCAGATCGTGCGCCTGTTCAACACGATGACCGTGCTGGAGAATGTCGAGGCCGCGGCGCTGGCCAAGGGCGCCTCCCGCGGGATCGCCACCGAGCGCGCCAAAAACCTGCTCGACGAACTGGGGCTTTCGGCGAAAGCGGACGAGCTGGGCGAAAGCCTCAGCTACGGCGACAAGCGCCGCGTGGAGATCGCAAGGGCGCTCGCCGCCGAGCCGCGCTTCCTGCTGCTCGACGAGCCGGCCGCCGGCATGAACGACGCGGAGACGGAAACCCTGCTGCACACCCTGTCAGAGCTGCCGAAAAAGCGCGGCCTCGGCCTTCTCATCATCGATCACGACATGGGGCTCATCATGTGCCTGTGCCACCGGCTGCATGTGCTCGCCTCCGGCCGCACCATCGCCGAAGGGGACGCCGCCCATGTCCGCAGCCATCCGGCCGTCATCGAAGCCTATCTCGGCAAGGGAGCCGCCCATGCTTGAGATCACCGACCTTTCCGTCAACTACGGCACGATCCGCGCGGTGCGCGGCAT
>CAMLOC010000232.1 GCA_946481465.1 uncultured Shinella sp.
GTGGCGAAGAGGATGATCAGCAGCACCTTGTTGATGTCCGCCGTCATCATGTAGACGAGCGTCGCCGGCTCGGAGAACATCGTGTCGAGCGAGGCGAAATAGTCGCCCCGCATGGCGAGGGCCACGACCAGCGAGACGATGAGGATCTTGATCAGCGACTTGCCGAATTCGACGAGGCCCTGCTTGCCGAAAAGGCGGCCGAGGCCCTTCACCGGGTTGAGGCGGGAGATCTGCGGGCGCACCCGCTCCATCACCGGGCTCGGCAGGTTCTGCAGGACCGAGGAAGCGATGCCGAAAAGCATCATCATGGCGAGGATGGGCAGGAGCAGCGCGCCGGCCTCCCAGCCGAGATGGCGGAAGATGGCGATGACATCGGTGCCCGTCTTGAGGTTCCAGGCCTCCGGCTGCTCGAAGAAGTCGCGCAGCGTTTCGTTCATGCGGGAAACGCCGCCGGGCATGAAGAAGACCAGGAAGAGATAGATCGCGAGCGTCGAGGCGAAGATGGTGGTTTCGCGCGAGAAGGGTGTGTTGCCCTTCTCCATCGCGTCGCGAATCTTCTTCTCGGTCGGAAGTTCTGTTTTGCTGTCCTTGTCGTCGTCCGACACGTCGCGCTCCCGGGCCGTGGACACGGCCAAAAACAAACGGCCCGAATCCCCTTTCCTGGAGATTCGGGCCGCAGATACGCTCCGCCTGTGGCGTTACCGTGTCAAGGAGGATCAGGCCGCCTGACGCTCCTCGTCCTTTTCCTTCAACTGGATTTGTCCGGCTGCGGCGAGACGGATGGCTTCCTGCGTGATCGAGCGGCGGGCGATCGCCACCTCGCGCGGGTTGACGCCCTGGTCGCCGGCGGAAAGGTCGGATTCGATCATGCGGCGCTGGCGTGCGCCGATGGACGACAGGACGGCTTCGCGCAGGTCCATCGGGGTGCCGCGCAACGCCGCCGTGATGATGTCGCCGGACACGTCGTTGAACAGCGACACGCGGCTTCTCTGCGGCATGTAGAGAACGTCCTCGAAGAGGAAGATCTTCGGGCGGACCTTCTTGACCGCTTCGGTCGAGACCGTCTCGAGCGAGGCGAGCATCTCGTCGACCTGCGACTTCTCCAGCTCGTTCATGAGGTCGGCGACCTTGTTCGAACCGATCGAGTTGCGCTCGGCGTCCAGCGCGTTGATCATCTCGATGACGCGTGCCTCGACGATCGCGGTCGCCTTCGGGCTCGCATCCTTGAGGTTGACGGTGCGGTTGATGATGTCCGCGCGGTGGTCGTCGGGGATTTCCAGCAGCACCTTGGCGCCGAAGGCCGACGGCATCATGGAAAGGATATAGGCGATGGTCTGCGGGTGCTCGTTGAGCAGGAACTTGGCGACGAAGACCGGATCGGCGTCCTGCAGGCGGTCCCAGATCGTCGTCTCGTAGGCCTGGAAGGCGGCGCGGCGGCCGAGCAGCCCGTCCACTTCGTCCGGCGTCAGGCCCTCTTCGAGGATGCCTTCCATCATCTTGGCGTTGTCCATCAGGCCCGCGCCCTCGGTGAAGAGGTCCTCGAACTCGTTGACGAGGTCGATCAGTTCATGCGGCGGGATGGCGCGCAGGTTCTGCGCGGCGGCGATGATCGCCTGGAGTTCGCTCTGGGTGAAATACTTTAGCAGCTTGCCGGCAACGCCCTTGCCCATGGCGAGAAGCACGGCTGCCGCCTTCTCGACCTGCGTCAGCGGTGCGCCGACCGCTGTGGAGGTGCCGAAATTTTCGAAATCCATCATGGATCCATCCCCCTGAGACCTCAACCGGTATCAGACTTTGCGTGTACTCTTCACTTCGATGAGCTTGACCCCGAAGCGGGTGTCGTCGTTTTCAAGAACCGTGATCTCGCCGCGGCCGATGACGCGGCCGTTGACCATGACCTCGACGGGCTCGCCGATGCGGCGATCGAGCGCGATCGTGGCGCCCTCGGAAAGGTTCATGAGGCTGGAGACCTGCATCTGCGAGGAACCGAGCACGATCTGCAGATCGATCGGGATGTCCATGATGAGGTCGAGATTGGAGTGCAGCGCGCTGCCCGGCCGTGCGGCTTCGCCGGGCTCGGCGCCGAAGTCGTTGCCGCCGAAGTCGTTGCCACCCCCGAAATCCGAACCGCCGAAGCCGGTGTCGGCGCCAGCGCCGAAATCGGGAGCGGCCGCGGCGGCGCCGAAGTCGGACGTGCCGAAATCGCCGCCGAAGGCCGCGAGCGGGTCGTCCTCGACGGTCGCCGGCAGGTCGGCGGCGAAGCCGCCGGAGGAGTCTTTCTGAAGAACGCCGCGCAGGTCGTCGATCGCCTACTCCAGTTCCTGGTCGCCCGCATTGAGGGAAGACGTCATGTCGTCAGCGATGGGTGTTTTCTTCGGTGCCATAAGACCACTATTCCATTCGAAACTTGCCCGAGGCGTGCCTGCGGGCCGGCATCATGCCCAAACTATCCGATGATATGCTGGAGGATGTCTTCCTCCGAACCGTATGTATCCTTGACGCGAACCGTGTAGCGGGCGCCGGAGCGGCCGAATTCGCAGACATAGAGGTTGCGGCCGTTCGCATTGACCTCGACGCGCACGTCGCCGGCCTCGTTGAACGGGATGATGTCGCCCGCCTGCAGGCGGCTGATCGTGTCGAGCGTCTGCGCTTCCAGGCGGATGCGCGCCTCGAGCGACACCTTGGAGCGGCGGACCTGCTCGCCGAGCTGTTCGCTCCACTCGACGCGGGTCTTCGGCGCATTGGCGGGCTTCGGCGCGGCGATGGTCGATTTCAGCAGAACGGCCTGCGGCACGATGACGTGGAAGGTGGAGAGCACCGGGCCGATGCCGACGGCCATGTTGACCATGGCGACGAAGGCCTCGTCCGAGCCGTCCTCGGCAGTCTTGCGGGTTTCCACATTGTGCGCGGGACCGAGCATGGGTTCGAAGCCGTTAGAACCCGTGACGGCGGATTTCAGCACGCCGGAAATCCGGTCGAACATTATGGCGGCAAGGTCGAGCTCGATCTTGGAGAGCGGACGCGGCTCCGGATCGTCGATCGCGTCGCTGACGGCGCCGAGCATGTTCTCGACGAGCGTGATGATCATCGGGCTGTCGCAGATCAGCGTGAAGCGGTCGCACCAGTCGCGCAGCGACGCGTCGCAGCACGCCATGGCGCCGCCGAGGCCTTCGATCAGCGGGCCGTACTTGCCCGTCGCGAACCCGGCATAGGAGACGGCGACCTCGAAGCCGAGTTCGTTTTCCAGCATGTCCGGCAGGAATTCGGCGAAGACGTCGCCGAGGCCGGCGCAGAGCTTGGAGATCGTCGCCTGGTCGCCGAGCCGGCCGGTCAGGCGGGCCAGCACGATCGGGTCCATGTCGAGGGGGGCTTCGGTCACGCGTGCGTCCTTCATCTCTTAAGCCGCCTTCGAACCGCCGCCGGGATTCATCATCTCCTGCTCGACCGCGTCGATCGACGGGCGTTCGTAGGAGGAAATGGTCTTGCGGCCGTATTCCAGCGCGACCTGCGGCACCGAGCCGTTCATGTAGGCGAGCAGCGTCTGCTTGACGATGATATAGAGGCGGTTCTGCTTCTCGCGCACGACCTTGATGTTCGTCGTGATGGGCGTGACGATGGAGTAGGACAGGAACACGCCGAGCAGGGTGCCGACGAGGGCGGCGGCGATCTTGCCGCCGAGGATCTCCGGGCTTTCGTTGATGGCGCCCATGGCCTTGATGACGCCGAGAACGGCCGCGACGATGCCGATGGCCGGGAAGGCGTCGCCCATCGTGTTGAGCGCGTTGTAGGGTTTCATCTTGTCGCGCGTGATCGTCTGGATCTCCTCGTCCATCAGCGCCTCGATCTCGTGGCTGCGGGCATTGCCGATGATGATGAGGCGGACATAGTCGCAGATGAAGGCGGTCAGTTCCTTGTTGGCGAGCACCGTCGGGGCGGACTGGAAGATCGGCGATTCGGCCGGGTTGTCGATATGCGCCTCGATCTCGTTGCGCGACTTGGTGCGCAGGTCCCGCATCAGGCTGTAGAGCACGCCGAGCGTATCGAGATAGTGGCGTTCCTTCGGAACCTTGTGCTTGAAGGCCTCGCCGAGCGCCTTTCCGGTCTCCTTGATCACCTTCATCGTGTTGGCCACGATGAATCCGCCGATCCCGGCGCCGCCGATGATCAGGAGCTCGAAGGGCTGGTTCAGCACTTCAAGGTGACCACCCATGGCCATGTAGCCGCCAAGGACGCAGCCGAAGGTAACGATTAGACCGATAACGATGTTCATGAGCGCAGGTGTCCCGACACAATTCTGACCGATCCGGAAATACGGCTCCAGCCTTGCGTGAAGCTGTACCTAACGACGGGTTTATCGATCAGGTTCGCGCAAGCAAAAGCCGCGAGAATCATGGTTCAAAACGGGCAATCATGCCCGCTCGAACCTTGATCGGCGGCCCATCGTGACGACCACCTATACGAGCTACAAGCTGATTACCGCGGACCTCCAGACGTCGCTGAAGCGCGTCTCGGAGCAACCGGACGTCAAGCGCGAGACGGAATACTATCTCGCCAAGATCGGCAGCGTGAAATCGGTCGACGACTTCTTCGCCGATGACCGGCTCTACAACTACGCGATGAAGGCGCACGGGCTGGAGGACATGGCCTATGCCAAGGCCTTCATGCGCAAGGTGCTGACGGAGGGCGTCGACGACAAGGAGGCCTTCGCCAACCAGCTCTCCGACACGCGCTACAAGGAGCTGGCGGAATCGCTGAATTTCGCCCGGCACGGGGAGCTCGCCACCACCTTCGAGCGCGCCCAGAAGGGCGTCGTCGATAAATACACCCGCCAGACGCTGGAAGTCAGCGCCGGCGAAGACAATACCGGCGTGCGTCTCGCGCTCTATTTCGAGCGCATGGCCTCGTCCATTACCTCCGGCTATTCGATCATCGCCGACGACGCGCTGGCGCAGGTCGTGCGCACGGCGCTGCAGCTTCCCGCGGAATTCGCCGCCACCGACATCGATCGCCAGGCGGAGTTCTACGAGCAGACGTTCGATCTCGAGGATTTCAAGGACACCTCGAAGGTCGGCAAGCTCCTCGAGCGTTTCACCTCGATGTGGGAGCTGGAAAATCCCTCCGGCAGCTACGATCCGCTCACCGCCTTCCAGCCGTCGAGCCTCACCGGCATCTCGACGGACCTGCTGATTTCCATCAACAACCTGAAACTCGGAGGTCGCTGACGTGCAGACCGGACTCTACGTATCGCTTTCGTCCCAGCTTGCGCTCGATCGCCGCCTGACGACGCTGGCCGACAACGTCGCGAATTCGACGACGGTCGGCTTCCGCGCCACGGAAGTGAAATTCAACCAGGTCGTCAGCGACCAGAAGACCGCCGACGTCGCCTTCGTGTCTCAAGGCAACGAGTTCCTGTCCACGCGCACCGGCGGCATGACCGAGACCGGCGGCACGCTCGACTTCGCCATCAAGGGCGACGCCTGGTTCCAGGTCGAGACGCCCTCCGGCCCGACGCTGACGCGTGACGGGCGCTTCACGGTGACCGATGCCGGCGAACTGGTCACCCTCAACGGCTATCCCGTGCTCGATGCCGGCGGCGGGCCGATCCAGCTCGACCTCGCCAACGGGCCGATCCTGCTCAGCGCCGACGGCCAACTCAACCAGAACGGCCAGCCCGTCGCCGCGCTCGGCCTATTCCAGGCCGACCTTTCCGGCGGCTTCGTGCGCGCCGGCAACAGCGGCATCATCACCAGCATCGCGCCGGAGCCGGTCGTCGACCGCATCGATGCGGGCGTGGTGCAGGGCTACGTGGAGGAATCCAACGTCAACGCCATCGGCGAGATGACCCAGTTGATCCAGGTCACCCGCGCCTTCGAGAGCGTCGCCTCGCTGATGCGCGACACAGAGGAATCGCTGAAGGAAGCCATCCGCACCTTCGGCGGAAGCCGGTAAGCGCCCATGAGTTCGGCACAGGGCGGCACGAGCAGCGAAACGGGCAGGACCGGCGGCAGGCTGAATGCGCTGGCGGGCCTCGTCAAACGATATTCCTCGCCGGAATTCTCCGTGGCGCACGGCGGCCACGTCCAGACCATCGCGGCCGGGAACTACACGGTCAGCGGCCTGTCGCGCCATGTGCGCCTCGGCGAGTTCGTCGCCCATCGCAGCCCGACCGGCATCCATCTCGGCGAGGTCGTCCGCGTCGAGCCGGACACGGTTGTCGTCTGCCCGATCGAGCCGGGCGAACCGAT
>CAMLOC010000233.1 GCA_946481465.1 uncultured Shinella sp.
GATGAAGTGGGTCGGGATGCCCATCTTGTTGAGCTGGGTGAAGAGGTACTCGGAAATACGGTTGTTGAGCACACCCTTTCCGTCGATGACATCGTGCTTCTTCTTGTTGAAGGCGGTAGCGTCATCCTTGAAGAACTGGATCAGCGTGCCCGGCTCGGGACCCTCGTACAGGATCTTGGCCTTGCCCTCGTAGATACGGCGGCGACGGTTCATGGATTTTGTCTCTGTTGTTGGCGCGCTTGGGCCGCGCAGGTGTCGTTCGTTTGCGCTCCCATAAACGAAATGCCGCAGTTTAACAATCACTGTCGCGGCCGATCCCCCGATTTCCGGCCTTTGCGCGAAGCTGGCGAGGTCACGAAAGTTCGCATTGCACTTTTGCCGTCGTTTTGATTTATGAGCGGGGAGCCTAACGGGGCAAAGAATCTACGGGAGTCATAGATGACGAACATGCAGGATCGGGAAAAGGCCTTCGAGGCCAAGTTCGCGCTGGACGAGGAGCTGCGCTTCAAGGCCGAAGCACGCCGCAACAAGCTGGTCGGCCTGTGGGCTGCCGGCCTGCTCGGCAAGACCGACGGCGAGGCGGAAGCCTATGCCAAGGAAGTCGTCGCCGCCGATTTCGAGGAAGTCGGCCATGAGGATGTCGTGCGCAAGGTCAAGGCCGATTTCGACGCGGCCGGCGTTGCCCGCAGCGAAGACGAGATCCGCGTCCAGATGATCGAGCTCCTGGCCGTCGCCATCGCGCAGCTCGAAGTGGGCTGAGCGGCATCCCACCGCCTGCCGTGCCTTCTGAAGCCGTCCGGGAAACCGGGCGGCTTTTCCGTTTCCAAAGTCTGTATGGTTCGTTTTGAATCAGACAGGCTCCAGGTTTCCTTGTTTTCGTTTGTCTCTTCAGGAAAACCGGTTCCCACTTTTCCCTGACAAACTCTAGGGCATTTCCGGCAAACTCCGGTTCACCGGCAATGCCCTAGATTTTTGTTTTTACCGCATTATCCGACGCCGAAGCGAGATCGCTTCGGCTGGAAATGCTCTAGCGTGTGCCGGCCCGGCGGGCGCCGTTCTGGAGATCGCGCACATTGCCGTCCTGATGGCGCCATTCCTCGCCGCGCACGAAATCCGGAATAGCGTGCGCCGGCATGGGCCGGGCGAGCGCGTAGCCCTGCAGGATATCGCAGCCGAGTTCGCGCATGATGGCGACATGGGCCGGCGTCTCGACGCCTTCTGCCACGACCTCGATGTTCAGCGAGCGGCCGATCTCGATGATGGTGCCGACGAGCTTGCGCTGGCCGGGCGACCGGCTCACCGGCTTGACGAGCTGCCGGTCGATCTTCAGCCGGCGCGGCGAGAGCTTCATGAGGCTGATGATCGAGGCATGGCCGGTGCCGAAATCGTCGATCTCGATATCGATGCCGAGCTTGCGCATCTCCGCAAGGTTCTCCAGCACGGTGCGGTCGCAATCGTCGAGGAAGATCGATTCCAGGAGTTCGAAGGAAAGCGACTTCGGGCGGATGCCCAGCGTGTGCAGGGAGCGCGCCAGCTCCGGATCGTGCAGGCGCTTGGAGGAGACATTGGCCGAGATCTTCTCGATGCCGAGGCCGAGCGCCTGCCATTCGGCATAGTCGGCGAGCGACTTTTCCAGCACGATGCGGTCGATCATCGCCACGCAGTCGAGATCCTCGGCGATCTTCAGGAACGCGTCGGGCGCGAGGATCCCGCGGGTCGGATGGTCCCAGCGCGCCAGCGTCTCGACACCGACAACGTCGAGCGTGCGGGCGCAGAACTGCGGCTGGTAATAGGGCAGGAAACGCTGCTGCTCGATGCCGGTGAGGATCTCGTCGGCCGTCTTCTTGTTGACGATGATCTGTGCCTGGAAGTCGCTGGTGAAGAATTCGTGCCGGCTGCGCCCGCGGTTCTTGGCGCGATAGAGCGCGAGGTCCGCATTGACGAGGAGCTGCTTGGCATCGATGGCGCTGCCCGACTGGCTGGCGATGCCGACGCTGGCGCCGAAGCGGCACAGATGGCCGTTGAAGGTGACGGGCTTGCGCATCGCCTCAACGATGGCCTCGGCGAGCGAGGAAAGGTTGCGACCGGCAGAGCCGGTCGACAGGAAGACGAACTCGTCCCCGCCGATGCGCGCGACGAAATCGTCGGGGCCCTTGAGCTCGTTGAGCACGCCGGCGGCGTGGACGAGCATGCGGTCGCCGGCAAGGTGCCCGAGCGTGTCGTTGATCTCCTTGAAGCGGTCGAGATCGATATGCAGCACGGCGAGACGGCTGCCGGACTGCTGCGCCGTCTGCGCGGCGGCCTCGATGGTGGCATCGAGATAGCGGCGGTTCGGCAGGCCGGTCAGGTGGTCGTGCAGGGCGGTGTATTCGATGCGCGCCCGGGCGGTCTCCAGCTCCAGGTTGCGCGCCTCCGCCAGCTCCTTGGCATGTTCCAGCTCCTCGCGAAGGCGCATGTCGTCGGTGACGTCCCAGTTGGCGCCGATGAGGCGCGGCACGCCGGTCAGGTCGACATAGGGCGCCGAGCGGCCGCGGATATGGCGGATTTCCCCGTCGCCGCGGATGATGCGGAACTCGTTGGCGAAGTCCTGGCTGCCGAAGAGGCCGTCCTCGACCGTGGCCGTCGCCTTACGCCGGTCCTGCGGATGGAGCGCGCGTTCCCAGCTGTTGGCGTCCGGCTCTCCGGCAAGGCCGTATATCTCGATCATGCGGTCGTCCCAGCGCACCTCGCCGGTGCGCAGGTTCACCTCGAAGACGCCGATGCGCGAGACGCCGAACGCCAGCTCCAGGCGGCGGGACATCTGGGCGAGGCGCTCTTCCGCTTCCTTGCGTTCCGTTATGTCCGTGTCGGTGCCGGCGATGCGGCTCGGCTTGCCGTCCGGCCCGTAGTCGACGACGGCGCCGCGGCTCTCGATCCAGACCCAGTGGCCGTCCTTGTGGCGCTCGCGGTAGGAGAACACGTTGAACGGCGTCTGCCCGGTTTCCTGCTTGTCGATCTCTTTCAGGACATGTGCCCGGTCGTCGGGATGGACGTTCTGGAGCCAGTCCGAAAGGGAGCTTTCGATGGGGTCGTCCGGCCGCAGGCCGCGGATCGCCCGCCACTGGCGGGAATAGAACAGGTCGCCGCGCGCGAAATCGTGGTCCCACACGCCCTGGCCGGCGGATTCGAGCGCATGGTTCCAGCGGCTTTCCCGCTCGGCCAGTTCGAACGCGTTGCGCTTGCGCTCGTCTATGTCGGTGATCTGGACGATGAGGGCGGGCGCGGACGGCTCGCCCGGCAGGGGCGGCGGCTCGAGGAAGGAGGCGAGCACCCAGACCTCCGCGCCATCCGGCCGCTGCAGGCGGATTTCCCACGGGGCCTGCTCGGCAAGGCTCGGGCGCATGGCGAAGGCCATGACGGCGCGGTCCTTGGGCGAGACGCATTCGGCAAAGGGGGGCAGGGCGGCGTGGTCGGAGGCTCCGAGGGTGCGCAGGAACGTCCCGTTCGCATCGACGATGCGTCCGTCGGCGTCGAGCGCGGCAAAGCCGAAACCGGACCGCGCGAAAAGCCGGCGATAAAACGGCTCGCGCTCCGTTTCATGCACGGCAATGGAGGTCGAACCGGAGGGTTTGGCCATGAAACGCGGCGCCTGCTTGGAACTCAACAGGAACAGCGTGCAGGATTTCTATGAAATTCCCCTTAATGGCTGGAGCGCCTGCTATTCGGGCGCCTTGAGCCGGCTCAGGAACTGGGCGAACACCATCGTGCCCTCCGGCCAGGGGCCGTGGCCGGACTCCGTGTTGATATGCCCGGCCTCGCCGGCGTCGAGCAGCAGCGAACCCCAGGCGGCGGCGATGTCGTCGGCATGCTCGTAGGTGCCGAAGGGATCGTTGCGGCTCGCGACGACGAGCGAAGGGAAGGTGAGCGGCTCGCGCGGATAGGGGCCGAAGGTCATCAGGTGTTTCGGCCGGATGGCCTCGTTGGCGACGTCGGGCGGCGCCACGAGGAAGGCGCCGGCGACCTTGCCGCCGAGATGCGGGGCGGCATGGATCGCCGCCGCAACGCCCAGCGAATGGGCGACGAGCACGACGGGCTTCGTCGCGACTGCGACCTCTTCGATCACGCGCTGCACCCAGTCCTCGCGCACGGGCTTGGACCACTCGGCCTGTTCCACGCGCCGCGCCGAGCCGAGCTTCGACTGCCAGCGGCTCTGCCAGTGCTCGGGTCCGGAATTGGTGTAGCCGGGGACGATGAGGATTTCTGCTTCTGAGGCTTTCATGCGCCGGCATGTGCGTTCACGAAGTGCTGAAGTCAAGGGGGCGGGACAAATCATCGCCCGGGGTGTATGCTTCGCCCTCTTCAATGCCAATCACGGCCCGCCGTGCTGGCGGACGATTGCCCTCCACGCGCGCGCCGAGACGGTCTCGAACCGGCAAGGAGGATTTGTCATGACGACATTTCATGTGATGGCGGGCCACGGCGAGATGGCCGCACGCCCGGCGATCCGGCGGATCGGTCTTTCCGACGTGATGGACGCGCTTCGCCTCGGCTTTGCGGATTTTCGCGCCAAGCCGTCCCACTACGTCTTTCTCGGCCTCATCTATCCGATCGCGGGCGTGGTGCTCGTCACCTGGAGTTCCGGCGCCAACATGCTGCCGCTGATCTTTCCGCTGGTGGCCGGTTTCGCGCTGCTCGGGCCGTTCTTCGCCATCGGCCTCTACGAGATCAGCCGACGGCGCGAACGCGGCATGGATGCTTCCTGGCGCCATGCGCTGGAGGTGCGAAACTCGCCGGCCCTGACGTCCATCCTTGCCGTCGGCGCCATGCTGATGGCGCTGTTCGTGGCCTGGCTGGTCTTCGCGCAGTTGCTCTATACAAGCCTGTTCGGGCCGGAGCCGCCGCAGTCGCTCGCCCTGTTCCTCGCCTCGATCTTCGGCTCGGAGAACGGGCTTCTGCTGATGCTGGCCGGCAATGCCATCGGCTTCTGCTTCGCGCTCGTCGTGCTGGCGACGACCGTGATCGCCTTTCCGATGCTGCTCGACCGCGATGTCGGCGCCGTGGCGGCCATCGAGACCTCGCTGCGCGCCACGCTGGTCAACCCGGTGCCCATCGCCTGCTGGGGCCTGATCGTTGCCGCGCTGTTGATCGCCGGCTCTATCCCGGTCTTCGTCGGGCTTGCCGTGATCATGCCGATCCTCGGCCATGCCACCTGGCATCTCTATCGCAAGATCGTCGTCGACGATCGGCGATAGCGTCGTTTGCGGGCGGCACGCGCCGGGAGGAGAGTGCAAGGCCGCCCGTCAGAGGGGAGCGATGGCGCCATTGGCGCCATCGCTGTTTCCGGTCCGGTTTTACGGATCGCGCTTATACTGCGCCGAACACACGACGGAAGATCGTGTCGACATGCTTGGTGTGGTAGCCAAGGTCGAACTTTTCGCGGATCTGCTCCTCGGAGAGCGCGGCGCGCACCTCCGCGTCGGCCAGCAGTTCCTCCAGGAAGTCCTTGCCCTGTTCCCAGACCTTCATGGCGTTGCGCTGCACGAGGCGGTAGGAATCCTCGCGCGAGACGCCGGCTTGCGTAAGGGCAAGCAGGACGCGCTGTGAATGAACAAGCCCGCGGAACTTGTTGAGATTCTTCATCATATTGTCGGGATAGACCACCAGCTTCTCGATGACGCCGGCGAGCCGGTTCAGCGCGAAGTCAAGGGTGATGGTCGTGTCCGGGCCGATGCCGCGCTCGACGCTGGAATGGGAGATGTCGCGCTCGTGCCAGAGCGCCACGTTCTCCATGGCCGGGGTGACGGCCATGCGCACGAGGCGGGCGAGGCCCGTCAGGTTTTCCGTCAGCACCGGGTTGCGCTTGTGCGGCATGGCGGACGAGCCCTTCTGGCCCGGCGAGAAGAACTCTTCCGCCTCCAGCACTTCCGTGCGCTGCATGTGGCGGATCTCGATGGCGACGTTCTCGATGGACGAGGCGATGACGCCGAGGGTGGCGAAGAACATGGCGTGGCGGTCGCGCGGGATGACCTGGGTCGAGACCGGCTCGATGGCCAGGCCCAGCCTTTCGGCCACGTAGGCCTCCACCTGCGGGTCTATGTTGGCGAAGCTGCCGATGGCGCCGGAAATGGCGGCCGTGGCGATTTCGGCGCGGGCGGCGACGAGGCGGGCGCGGTTGCGGGTGAACTCGGCATAGGCCTCGGCCAGCTTGACGCCGAAGGTGGTCGGCTCGGCATGGATGCCGTGGCTGCGGCCGATGG
>CAMLOC010000234.1 GCA_946481465.1 uncultured Shinella sp.
CTGCACCAGCATCCGCGTCGGCGCGTCGCAGGACTGGCCGGAATTGTTGAAGCATTCACGCACGCTCCCGGCGACACGGTCTTCCAGGTCCGCATCGGCGAAGACGAGGTTCGGCGACTTGCCGCCGAGCTCCAGCGTCACGCGCTTGACCGTATCGGCCGCATCCTTGCTGACGGCGATGCCGGCGCGGGTGGAACCGGTGAACGACATCATGTCGATGTCCTTGTGCCTGGAAAGCGCCGCGCCGCATTCGAGGCCGTCACCGTTGACGAGGTTGAACGTGCCGGCCGGGAAGCCCGCTTCATGCACCATCTCGGCATAGAGAAGGGCGTTGAGCGGCGTGAATTCGGACGGCTTCAGCACGCAGGTCGAGCCCGTCGCCAGCGCCGGAACCACCTTCAGCGCGATCTGGTTGATCGGCCAGTTCCAGGGCGTGATGAGGCCGCAAACGCCGATCGGCTCGCGGCGCAGCACGTCGCCGTTCGCCAGCACCTCGCGGCTCTTCAGCCGCTTCAGCCCGTCGATGAAGCCCTGCAGGTGGCCGACGCCGACATCCGCCTGCTGCTCCGTGCTCATGGTGATCGGCGCGCCGAGTTCCAGCGTGATGGTGCGCGCCATCTCCTCGTAGCGGCGCTTGTAGATGTCCAGCAGCTTTTCCAGCAGTGCCAGGCGTTCTTCCACGCTGGTCCGGCTGTAGGTCGCGAAAGCCTTCTTGGCGGCGGCGACGGCGCGGTCGATATCGGCGGCGGTGCCCATGGAGATCACCGCGATCGGCTTTTCCGTCGCCGGGTTGATCACCGGAAGGTCGTTGGGCTTCAGCGGGTCCACCCACTGGCCGTCGATGTAGAATTTGCGCTTGTCGAGCATGCTTTTCTCCCGTCACTTCTGTTTTTCGTCGAGCCAGCCGCGGATGAGCCGGCGGTAGCGGTCGCCACCGAAACTTGGAAAATGGCCGCCATGCACCAGCCGCACCGGCAGGGTCAGGAGGCGCTCCATCGAGGCGAGATAGTCCGCCGCGTCGGAATGGTAGGTATCCTCGATCAGCGGGCCATCGTAGACGATGTCGCCCGAGAAGAGAATTTCGGTCGCCTTCTCGTAGAGCGCAATACCACCCGGGGAGTGGCCCGGCGTGTGGATGACCTCGAACCGCCGGTCGCCGAGATCGATGATGTCGCCGTCCGCAAGGATGCGCGTCGCCGGCGCCTTCTTCACCGCATAGCACTTCGAGCAGTAAGGCTCGGGCGGCAGCGCATCGAAGATTTCGTCGGTGACGTAGGGGTCCGCGAGCGTGTTCTGTCGCGTCGGGTCGGCGAGGAGATCGGCCTCGGCGGCGTGCACGGCGCGGCATTCGAACTCGTGATGGCAGCCGATATGGTCGAAATGGGTGTGGCTCGCCACGGCGATCAGGTCGCGCTCGGTGACGAGCGGCACCCATTCGGTGAGCGAGACGACGCCCATGCCGCTGTCGACCAGCATATCCCTGTCGCGCCCGCGCACATGCCAGATGTTGCAGCGGTAGAACTCCTGGATGTAGGGCTCGCTTATCGCGGTCACGCCGTCGTCGAGGCGACGCAGGCTGTACCAGTCCTCCGGGCGGATGCGCTGCATGTGATCCTCAAACTCCCGCTCCGTCCTGAAGCACGACGATGCTATCCGCCTTCAGCCGAAGGTCAAGCTCCGTGCCCACCTCCGGATTGTCGGTCTGCGGCAGGTGGGCGGTGAGCACCGTGCCGTCGGCCGCGACATGGCAGCGGTGATGCGTGCCGAAGAAGGCGCTGCCGGTGATGCGGCCGCGGCCGAGCGAAACGGTCGGCGTGTCCGGCGTTGCGGAGCGGAAGTGCTCCGGGCGAATGCAGAGCGTGATGTCGCGGCCCGCCGCCGGCATGCCCGAGACGAAGGCGGAGGCGGGCAGGGCGACGCGGCCGAGCGCTGTCTCCACCTCCGCCTCGTTCGCCGCCGCGCCGCGCATCCTCGCGGGCAAAAGGTTCACCTCGCCCATGAAGCCGGCAGAAAACAGCGAGCGCGGCCGCATGTAGATCGAGGCCGGCGTGCCGACATCCTCGATGCGGCCCTTGTTCATCACGACGATGCGGTCGGCAATCGCCATCGCCTCCTCCTGGTCGTGGGTGACATGCACGAAGGTGGTGCCGACGCGCTTCTGGATGGCCTTCAATTCGTCCTGCATCTGCCGGCGCAGCTTCAGGTCGAGCGCGCCGAGCGGTTCGTCGAGCAGCAGCACGTCCGGATCGACCGCCAGCGCCCGGGCGAGCGCCACGCGCTGCCGCTGGCCACCCGAAAGCTCGTGGGGCTTCTTCGCCGACGATGCCCTGAGGCCGACAAGGTCGAGATAGGAGAACGCCTTCTCGTAACGCTCCGCCCGGCCCATGCCGCGCATCCTGAGGCCGAAGCCGACATTGTCGCGCAGGCACATATGCGGGAAGAGCGCATAATCCTGGAACATGGTGGTCGTCGGGCGTTTTGCCGGGGAGACATGGGTCATGTCGCGCCCGCCGATCGCGATCGTGCCCGAGGTCGGCTCGATGAAGCCGCCGAGGATGGAGAGCAGCGTGGTCTTGCCGCAGCCGGAGGGGCCGAGCAGCACGATGAACTCGCCCGCCGCGATATCGAGCGAGACATCGTCGAGCGCCCGGAAAGCGCCGAAGACCTTCGTGGCATTGCGGATGGAGACGTCGGCGGTCATGAGGATTTCCCGGTTTTGCGGAAGACGGCGAGTTCCATGGCGATGAGGAACGCGACGGAGACGAGGAAGACGACGGAGCCGATGGCGTTGGTCCTCGGATCGAGGCCGGAGCGCAGCATGCTCCAGATTTCCACCGGCAGCGTCACGTCGAAGCGCGACAGGAGGAAGGCGACGATGAACTCGTCCCAGCTGAAGGTGACGGAGAGGAAAAAGGCCGCGAGGATCGACGGCAGCAGCATGGGCGCGGTGACGAGCAGCATGACCTGCCAGTCCCTGGCCCCGAGATCGCGCGCCGCCCGCTCGATGTTCACCTGGTGCCCGCCCATCGAGGCATAGATGATGGCAAAGCAGAGCGGCAGGTTGATCACCACATGGCCGATGCCGACCGTGACGAGCGAGAGCCGCAGGCCCGTGACGTTCAGCACCGAGAGCAGGCCGAGGCCGATGATCAGCGTGCTCACCGTCATCGGCGCGACGATGAGGCCGCGCAGGAGGGCGGAGGCCGGCAGCGTATAGCGCGCGAAGGCATAGGCAGCGAGGAAGCCGATGAGGCAGGCGACCGCCGAGGAGATCACGGCGACGATGAGCGAATTGCCGAGCGCGGCCATCAGCTTGCCGTCGGAAAAGACCGCCTCGTACCAGCGCAGCGTCAGGCCGTTCAGCGGCGGCACGGGCAGCGTGCCGTCCTGGAAGGAGAACAGCACGAGCACGACGACGGGCAGGAAGATGAAGAGATAGAGCAGGCCGGCATAGAGCGCGGCAAAGACGGTGGCGAGATGGCGCATGCTCACGTCCTCTCCATCTTCAGCCAGCGGGCGCAGGCGATATAGGCGAGCGTGACGACGACCATCAGCACCAGCGAGAGCGCGGCCGCCATCGGGAAATCCGCCCGTCGTCCAAGCTGCAGCATGATGACCTGCGGCAGGACCAGTTCGTTGTTGCCGCCGAGGATCTGCGGCGTGATGTAATCGCCGATGCACAGCACGAAGGTGAGGAACGCGCCGACCATGATGCCGGGCAGCGTCAGCGGCAGAACGACATGCCAGAAGGTCTGGAAGGCGTTCGCGCCGAGGTCCGCCGCCGCGCGGCGATAGTTCGGCGAAAGCTGGATGAGGTTGGCATAGATCGTCAGCGTCAACAGCATGACGAAGAAGTGCACGAAGCCGATGATCGTGCCCGTACGGTTCGCCGACAGTTCCAGCGGTTCGGCAATGATGCCGAGGGCGAGAAGCGCCTGGTTGACGACGCCGCCCTTGGAGAGCACCAGCAGCCAGGAATAGGAACGCACGACATAGGAGGTCCAGAAGGGCAGGATCGCCATGACGAGGGCAAAACGCTGCCACGTCTTCGGCACCCGCTCGGCGATGATCCAGGCCAGCGGGTAGGCGAGCAGCACGGAGATGACCGTGACGGCCGCCGTCACCTCCAGCGAGACGACCAGTCCCTTAAAGAGATGCGCCTTCTCGAAGAAGGCGGCATAATTGTCGAACGTCCAGGTCGCGACGATCTCGCGCCCCTGCCGCGTCCACAGGCTGATCGCCGCCATATAGGCGAAGGGCACGAGGAAGAAGAAGCCCGTCCAGAGAAGCGCCGGCAAGGCAAAGGCAAGGGCCTTGCGGCGTTCCGCGCGTTCGAGGGCAGTGGCGGTCATCGTCGTGGCTTCCCTTGCTCGTGAGTGCTCGGAGCGTGGATCCTCGGGTCAAGCCCGAGGATGACGGAGGGGAGGGGAGGAGGCATGACGAGGCCGAAGCGTGGTGCGGCAGGCGAGGCCGTCGCCCGAACCCGCCATCCTTTCCTTCTTTCGTCATCCTCGGGCTTGACCCGAGGATCCACGCCTCCCCGCCAGCCCTTACTGCTGCAACATCTCCGTCCAGACGTCCTGCATCGCCGCATCCATGTCCGCATCCGCTACCGGATAGAGCTGCGAGTTCTTCAGGTACTCCGCCTGCCTGTCCCAGCGCAGCGCCGTCTTCTGCTGGTCGCTCAGGTGCTCGCCCACCTTGGCGTTCGCGGGCATCGCCCAGTAGCAGGAGGAGGTGGCAAGCCGCGCCTGCCCCTCGGGGCTGACGATGTACTGCACGAATTTTAGCGCCAGATCCTGCTTTTCGGAATCCTTGAAGACGCCGATCGACTGCGCCCAGCGCAGCGCGCCCTGCTTCGGGATCGTCCAGTCGAGGTTCGGCTTTTCCGCCGAAAGGCCGGCCGTCAGCCATTCGCCGCCACCGACGACGATATCCACCTCGCCGGTCGCCAGCGCCGTCTGCGAGGCGACGACGTCGCTCACCTGGCGGGCGACCTTCTTCATCTCGAACAGCTTTTCCTTGATCGCCGGCAGGTCGTCCTGCGTCAACTCCGCCGTCTTCTTGCCGATGCCGACGCCGGTAAGGCCGACCATCGGCAGGTAGTAGTCATAGAGCGCGATGCGGCCCTTGTACTTGTCCGACCAGATGACCGAGAGGTCTTCCATGTCGGCCGGATCGACCTTCGTCTTGTCGTAGGAGATCGTGTTGTAGCCGAATTTTTCGGTGACGGCGTAGACCTTGCCATCCTTGGTGGTCGTCTCCGCCATGCGCACTTCCGGGAAAAGGTCGCCGAGCGGCAGTTGATCGGCCGGCATCTCGCCGAGGATCTCCATGTCGATGGCGCGCGGCACGTCGACCGCGTCGATGACCAGCACGTCCCAGTCGCCGGGGCGGGACTGCTCGATGATGGAGATCGCCGCGCCCGTGCCCTCGTATTCCTTGAGGTTGACCTTGACGTTGTTGGCCTTCTCGAAGGGCTCGACCAGCGCGGGATCGGTATGGTCGCACCAGACGAGCGCGTTCAGCTCGTCCTGCGCCAGGGCGCCGGCCGGCGACAGGGTGATGGCGGCGGCGGTGGCAAGAAGCATGCGGCGGACGAGCCCGCCCGAAACGGTTGTCTTCATCGTCTTTCCCTCTGGCTGCAGGCTTTCGGCCTGGCGGATGACACTCATTTGCGGTGCCTTGAGAAAAAGATTGAACGAGTTCATTTTTTAAGTCAATCTCATTTTTGAGGAGATTCCAACGGAGGTTCCATGGCCGGATTGCGCGCGAAACAGAAGGCGGACAGGACGCGCCGCATTCTTGAAGCTGCCACCACGCTGTTCCGCCGCGAGGGCTATGACAGCGCGCGCATCGAGGACATCGCCGAGATGGCGGAGGTCTCCGTCGGCACGCTCTACAACTACTACCAGAACAAGGGCGACATCCTCGTCGCCACCGTCGCCATGGAGGTGACGGAGGTGCTGGAGGGCGGCGCGCGCATCGTCGCCAACCCGCCGCTGAACGCGGCCGAGGCGCTGCGCACGCTGATCGGCCAGTATTACGACCACTCGCTGTACTATCTCTCCAAGGAGATGTGGCGCACCGCTATGGCGATCTCCATCCAGCAGCCGGACACGCCGCTCTCCAGGCGCTACACCGAGCTCGACGGCCAGCTCTGCGCGCAGGTCATCCGCCTCGTCGAGACGCTGCAGGCGCGCGGCGTCGTCCAGGCCGGCGTCGAC
>CAMLOC010000235.1 GCA_946481465.1 uncultured Shinella sp.
GGCGTCGAGCGCGGCGAGCATTTGCGGGACTGGTGCTTGCGACGTTCTCGGCGGTGTTCGCGGTGACGATTGCCATAGCTACTCAATGGCAGTCCATCGGCTCCGTTTCGACGAATGCGGTAAGGACAGCGAAGGACATTGTTATCGGATTTGCAGCTTCCGACCCGATCGAGCGCAATTCCGGAATCACTGCTGAGGCGGTCGAGGGCAATCCCGATTACCTTATCGCGGAACAGTCGCCAAGGGGAACGCGCTGAACCAGGCCTTCACCATTTGCAACGGGTCGAAGCGGGTTACGTGTATCGTGGATGGCGACACATTCTGGCTTAGAGGCGAGAAAATCCGCATCGCGGACATCGACACTCCCGAAATCGGAAAGCCTCAGTGCGCGCGAGAACTGGCGCTTGGACAGAAGGCAAAGATGCGCCTGCAGGCCTTGTTGAATGCGGGACCATTCGAAATACGCCCGTTGCCGGATAGGGAGGCAGACCAATACGGTAGGTCGCTCCGCATCCTCATGCGAAACGGCCAGTCGATCGGCGACAAGCTGGTGGCCGAAGGGCTTGCTGGCACCTGGGAGGGGCGGCGTCGACCTTGGTGCTGATTATCCTCTGGCTGGAACAACTAGCGCTACCCGAAACTGATTAGCCGTCTTCGCCTAGTCGTCCAACGTGCCCGCCATTACGACCCACAGTTTGCTGACATAGCCCGCGGGGATCGGCCAGTCTCTTCTTTTCATCTCCTGCAGACCGGCCCCCACCATGGCAGGTGTTGGTTGGCCGAAGAAATCGAACGAAACGCTCGCGTATAAAAGATACCGTTCTCTCTCTTGGTCGCTGGCCTGCCACCATGGATCGCCGACGCTTCGTTCATAGATCGCCTTTGCGAGCTTCTCGACCCTGTTCAATGCTGGATCTCGCTTGGCGTGACGGAGGCATTTAACCGCGCCTGAAGGAAAAGCCGTGCTCGCTGGGCGATTGCAGGGGACGTGGGGCTCGTCAGCGCGTCGATCCGCAACAGCGCCTCCTTAAGCACCTCATCGCATTCGTCTGGTCTTATCCTGTGCGAGGACGTCAAGTGGTCCAGAAGTGACGTGACAAGCGTGTAGGCGGCCAGCCCAGCGGCTTCATCGTTGATTGACATGCGGCAATCCTCCTGATGGAGAAGAGAGCACTAATTCGCGCTTTAGTCGAGTAGGCCCCAGCCGTTTTGCTGTCATCAAGCGTTGCGATGAATCTTTGACAGCACGAAGTCGTTTGCTTCCCGATTGCCGCAACGCGTACAACGAAGCTTTGGCTAAACCGTGATAATGATGCGCTCGCGACCGAAGCGGCGCGCTGGTTCCCATCGATTTAACAGGCGTGCTTGCACCGGAAACACCGGGCGCCGAGTTCGTACCACCGCGGTATGTCCTCGAAGGCGGCGGAATGCTGGCGGTTTTTGACATACACATTGACGCCGATCAGCGTCGCCGGATCCATCGGATTTCCGGCTGTGAGATTTAGGCCGCGACGATGGCGCATCGCTGCAAACTGCTAGTCTCGATTGGGCTCGGGACGCCAACCACGAGAAGATCCATGGCTCATTGCCCTGCCGGCAAGCTCAAGCTGCCAGCGCAGATGGGCGCAGTCCGCTAAGAGAGTGGCTATCGCTGCTCGGGCATCACCGTCGTGCCAGGACAAAGCTTCATCAATCGGGTTTGAGGTTTCAGAGTGTTTTTCCGAGCGGACGCACATTCTCAATCTCCTGTGAGGCCACAGCAGGCGCCAAAAATTGAGGTGTCAGGTAGCGTCCGCATCGCCAGCGTGTTCTCAGTATGTTCCCATCCGAGAATGAGTCAAGCAGCTTTAAAGCTAATTCTGGGGCGATCCGAAAATTGCCTTTGCGCCCCCGTCTTTTCCGACATGCCGGCGTGCTCATCACGGCGGAACATCGTGCCGTCATCTTAGTTTTCAATAAATATCGAAAACAATGGAGGGTGAGATGTTTCAGGCATCTCTTGGCGGCGGCTTCGGCGCGCAGGGGTACGGCCTGCGCGCTTCGATCAGCGCCGCAGTCGCGTACGATGAACTGTGCTCACAATACAAAATCGAACTTACCTTTGAGCCCCAGGCAATTATCGTCGAAGGACGCATTCCACCTGCGGTCGCGCGAAGGGTTCGCCAGATCATCACAGAGGTTGCCGGTGCCGTTCCGGTGTGGGACCGGACATTCTGGATAGAATGAGGACGCCCGCCGTGATCTTGGTTATCGCCGCCTCGATGCGACGGAGACGGAGATCCTTGACGCGGCGAAACGCGCGCCCTCGACAATGGCATCGCCGACCTTGCCGACGGTCTTGATACGGTCATCGGCGAGCGTGGGATGAAACTCTCCGGCGGCCAGAAGCAGCGTCTCGCCATCGCACGTATCTTCCTGAAGAACCCGCCGATCCTCATTCTTGACGAGGCGACCTCGGCACTGGACACAAAGACGGAGCGGGCAATCCAGCAGTCGTTGGCCGAGCTTCCGGCCGGACGCACGACGCTGGTCATCGTGCATCGCCTGGCGACCATCGCGAATGTTGATGGATGGATTTCCAGAAAAACGACAACGAAGATCGCGACGATCAAAAGGACAAGACGTGAAGACCTATCTCAATTTCATCGACGGCAAGTTCGTCCGCGGCAGCGCCGAGACCTTCGCCAATCATTTCCCGAGCACCGGCGAGGTGATCGGCGAGATTTCCGCCGCAGGCCGAACCGAAGTCGATGCCGCGGTCGGTGCGGCGAGGGCGGCCTTGAAGGGGCCGTGGGGCCGTATGCCGCTTGCTGAGCGCGTCGCGCTGCTGCAAGGTCGCCGATGGCATCAACGCGCGTTTCGACGAATTCCTGGCCGCTGAGATCCACGACACGGGCAAGCCTCGCTCCATCGCTTCGCATATCGACATCCCCCAAGGCGCCGCGAACTTCAATGTCTTCGCAGACCAGATTCTCACGGCCTCGACGGAAACGTTCGAGATGGCGACACCGGACGGCGCGGGCGCGCTCAACTACGCGCTGAGGCTGCCTCGTGGTGTCATAGCCGTCGTCTGCCCGTGGAATCTGCCGCTTCTCCTGATGACGTGGAAGGTCGCACCGGCGCTCGCCTGCGGCAATACGGTCGTCGTCAAGCCGTCCGAGGAAACCCCGGCAACGGCGACGCTGCTCGGTGAGGTGATGAACGCGGCCGGAATCCCGCCAGGCGTCTACAATGTGGTGCACGGCAAGGGCCCGGGTGCGGCCGGGGAGTTTCTGACGAGCCATCCGGATGTCGACGGCATCACCTTTACCGGCGAGACGCGGACGGTCGAGGCGATCATGCGCGCGGCGGCTGGCGGCATTCGCCCGGTCTCGCTGGAACTCGGCGGGAAGAATGCAGGCATCATCTTTGATGATGCCGATCTCGACGCCACC
Source organism: uncultured Shinella sp. (assembly GCA_946481465.1). The sequence continues at coordinate 3,435 of CAMLOC010000235.1, forward strand.
CTGGAAGGGATCGGGCGCGCCCGCGTCGCCAATACGGGGCAGGTATGTCTTGGTACGGAGCGCCTCTACGTGCAGCGCGGCATCTTCGAGCGGCTGGCTGAGGGCCTTGCGCGCAAGGCGAGCAGCTACCGGTTCGGCCACCCTTTCGATCCGATGACGACAATGGGTCCTCTCATCAGCGCCGAACATCGGCAGAAGGTCCTGTCCTACTATGACAAGGCGCGGGCCGAAGGCGCGACGATCCTTGCCGGAGGCGGGGTGCCGCAGCTTGCCGGCTACGAGAACCGCTACTGGGTGGAACCGACCGTCTGGACCGGCCTTCCACAGCATGCACCCGTCATCACGGACGAGATCTTCGGTCCCTGCACGCACATCACACCCTTCGACACGGAAGAGGAGGCCGTCGCGCTCGCGAATGACAGCCCGTACGGCCTGGCAACCTCGATCTGGACCACGAACCTGTCGCGCGCACACCGTGTATCGCGTCAGATCGAGGTCGGCATCGCCTGGGTCAACTGCTGGTTCCTGCGCGACCTCAGAACGCCCTTCGGCGGATCGAAGGCCTCCGGCATCGGCCGGGAAGGGGGCATCCATTCGCGAATGGAACGACAAAGCATCCATTCGCTCGAGTTCTACACCGAGCTCCGCAACGTCTGTATCAAACTCTGAAAGGCCCCCAAATCATGCTGAACGAAGAACAACGCGCGCGCTGCGTCGCGAGCTTGCTGGAAAGCCATCGCACCAAGGTGCAGGGGCCGCGCCCCTCGGAGATGTATCCCGAGATCGAGATCGCCGACTCTTATGCGATCTCCTCCGCCGTGGCAGAGGCCAAGGTCAAGGCTGGCGTGAAGGTTATCGGCCACAAGATCGGCCTGACGTCGAAGGCCATGCAGGCCGCCTCGAAGGTCGATGAGCCCGACTACGGCTATATGTTCGACGATCTCGTGCTGGCAGACGGCGCGAAAGTGCGGTTTGAGGACTTCTGCGTGCCGCGTGTCGAGCCGGAACTGACCTTCGTGCTCAAGGAGCCGCTCAAGGGACCGAATGTCGGCCTTGTCGATGTCTTGCGTGCGACGGAATGGGTCATTCCGTCCATCGAGATCATCGACGCGCGCGTCACCGAACCGCGGAGGATTTTCGACACGGTCGCCGACAACGGTGCGGCGGCAGGGCTGGTGCTCGGCGGCCGCCCGGTTCGACCGACGGATGTGGACTTGCGCTGGGTCGGCGCCATCTTCTATCGCAACTCGGAAATTGAGGAGACGGGACTTGCCGCCGGCGTGCTCGGCCATCCGGCGATGGCGGTCGCCTGGCTTGCCAACAAGCTCGCCCCCTTCGATGTGACGCTGGAGCCGGGTCATATGCTGCTGTCCGGCAGCTTCACACGCCCCGTCTGGGCCAAGAAGGGCGACACCCTTCACGCCGATTTCGGCCCGCTCGGCTCGGTCGCCGTGCAGTTCGTGTGAAGCGATGATGCAGGCTCCCCGTAACACCTTCAAGCGCCGGCTTCTTGCCGGCGATACGCAGAGCGGGCTCTGGCTGTCCCTCTGCAGCCCGGTTTCCTCCGAGGCTTTGTCGCTTGTCGGCTTCGACTGGCTGCTGTTCGACACCGAGCATTCTCCGATCGATCTTGCCAGCGTCCAGCCTCTGTTGCAGGCGGCGGCTGTGGGCACGGCCCAGGCCGTCGTCCGCCCTGCCTGGAACGACAAGGTGCTGATCAAGCGTGTTCTCGATATGGGCGCACAGACGCTGCTCGTTCCCTTTGTCGAAACGCCGGAGGAGGCGGCGGCAGCCGTTGCCGCCACGCGCTACCCGCCCAAGGGGCTTCGCGGCGTCGCTGGCGCGACCCGGGCAAGCCGCTACGGCCTGACATCGGACTATTTTGCCGCCTCCGACGACGAGATCGCCGTACTCGTACAGATCGAAACCACCAATGCCCTTTTCAGGCTGGAGGAAATCGCCGCCGTGCCGGGTGTCGACGGCGTTTTCATCGGCCCCTCCGATCTCTCCGCTTCAATGGGCTTTCTCGGCCGCGCCGGAGCGCCAGAGGTCCAGGCCGTGCTTGAAGATGCGGCACGCCGCATCGTTGCCACCGGCAAGGCCCCGGGCATCCTCGCGACCAACGCCGCCGATGCCTCCCGCTACAGGCAGTGGGGCTACCGCTTCATTGCCTGTGCGGTCGATCTCGGTCTACTAGTGAAGGCTGCTCAGGGTGTGCTCAACGACATGTCGAAGGTTGAGCGATGACGTCAGATTAATCCGGTCTGAGAGCCAGTCGGCCAATTGGCGGTCGAAGGACGCTGTTGCTGTGACAATCACCCAATGCACTATCGCGGCAAGGCCGGCACCAATGGTGTTTTCAGATAAGCCCGTTGTCAGCGAGTGAAGGTAGAGGTGATTGAGGGCGAGCCCTGCCGATAGCTACAGGCATCGTCGTCTCGGCCGTCTATCGGACTGGATGTATCCTTGGCGAGTTCCGCGATCTGTCTCATGTGGCGGGTTCGACGCCCGGATCAGGGAACCGGAAGGTAGTTCTACGTTGCAAGCACCGGTCGAGCCGCGGCCTGACCAGTGGACTGGGCAACAAGAAACCAGGATAGCGCAGTTGACGACTACGGCGCTACGCCTTTCCTCGCCGACTGGGGCGTCACGGGAAACCAGACGGCACTCTTAGAACAGTATCTTGCCGATGGAAAGCTCGCGAAGCGCGGTGGCGATCCTGGCAACAAGCGTCTCCTTCCCCGGTCCATGGTCGGGATAGCGGGTCATGTTGTCCCCGT